>NZ_DBLXSO010000027.1:0-40785 GCF_057878315.1 Jutongia sp.
GCAACAAACAGGTGCTATGCACCCAGCCGGGAGCATAGCGCCGTTTGTTGTCAGCAGCCCGTTTCACGGTCTGCGTGTAGTTCCTTGTAAACTGACCTAACGATCTTTGCAAATATCATTGTCACCTTTATGGAGACGTTTGAAGAATTGTCCGGTTTCTCCTCTGTTTTCCGCATCGTAGAGATCGTGACGATCTTCATTTTCTGTCTGGAATATATCCTGCGTATCGTTGTTCGCAGCACACCGGAGAATTGAACGATATCATAATCATGAAAATATACCGGAAACCGGGGCGATCTCACAGCCGCACAAAACACACCGGAATCCCAATCTACATCCATGCCGGCAGATATGTCCGCAAATGCTTCCATGCATTATCTGCTGCCACGGCAAACGCAAAGGTCACAAGAAAAATTCCAACCGTATACAGCGGTATCCCGATCCATCCCGGTACATCGAGCGGTTCTAATTCTTCCTTTACAATATCCAGAAAAATAATATGTGACAGATATATCGTAAAGGAATGACGTGAGATCATCTGCATGATAGATTTCTGCGCCTCGGTAAATGCGATCTTCCCATGCTCTATGATCCCTATAAATACTCCCAGAGAACAGATCGCGATCAGAGGATTACGGTACTGAAAATATATTTCTTCATGATCCCCTGTCGTAAAGGTTCCGTAACAGGTCAGCCCGATATTGATCAGTCCCACGATCAAAACAATTCCGAAGCAGGTTTTCGTCCCCAACTTATAGTATTTACTGAACTTCCGCATAATATATCCCAGAACAAAATAACCGAGATAGCTGGAATTACCTACCATTGGTACCATATATGTAAATTCCATGTCTGCCAGTGCCAGAACATAATAAAGTGTCAGAAAAAACACCCACAAAAGGAAGAAGTACTCCATCAGGCGCCTGGACATCTTTTTAAACAGAAGCTGGAAAAACGGCAGTGCAATATACATCCCCAGAATCGCATATAAAAACCACAGGTGTTTCTTGACCGGATCCTCAAACAGAGTTTTAAAGTCATACCGGTCACCCCAATATGCAATGTTCCAAAAATAGTACAGAACACTCCAGAAAACAAGTACAACGATCGTATGAACTACCCTGTGTACGCTCTTACGCAGACTGACATTTTCGTCCAGCAGAAGGTAGCCGCTGATCATAAAAAAGATGGGAACTGCTACACGGCTGAAGCAGTTCGTCATAAGAGAAAACAGATACGTTCCGCCGGAAACCTCTCCGTACCCCCTGCTATATACATTTGATACATGAATACAGACAACCAATAAACAGGAAATGACCCGCAATAATTCGATATTATAATTCCTCTCGCGGCTCAAAGCCAACACTCCTCTCAAATCCGTAATATTTCAAATCTATGATATTCGTTGGTTTCAGGAAAACCGATATGTTCCGTCCTTCTCACGCCGGATCCCGGTACTGTAAAATGCCTCAAGTGCGCGGATCAGATACGCGGTATCACGCACGCCCGCTGTCTCATACGGCGAATGCATAGCAAGCTGTGCCAGTCCGATATCGACCATATTAACAGATACCTGATGGCTCGCAATATTGCCGAGCGTAGAGCCCCCCGGCACATCCGAACGATTCACATAGCTTTGTACCGGAACCTCAGCCTTCCGGCATATCTCCTGAAATACAGCTGCAGACACCGCATCTGTCGTGTATCGCTGATTGGCATTATATTTGATCACGATACCGCCATTCATATACGGACGATTCGTCGGGTCCGCCTTGTCCATATGATTTGGATGAACGGCATGCGCATTATCTGCAGAAATTAAAAAGCTTTCCGACAGAAGCATTTTCAGCTCCTCTGCATTCATACCCAGACCAAAGGCGATCCGTTCCAATACATCCTTCAGGAACGAAGACGCCGCCCCCTGCTTCGTGCCACTTCCGACTTCTTCATTATCAAACACGCAGCACACACTGATGCTTTCACGGTGATGTCCTTTGAGCATCGCCTTCACAGAGGCATATGCGCACTGCACATCATCCAGATGCGGACTTGAAATATACTCGTTTTGCGCTCCCCACACGGTTCCCGGCATCCGGTTGTACAAAAACAGATCCGTTGATACCACATCCTCCTTTGCAGCACCGCACTCTGCTGCGACCATCTCATCAAAGCTGCCCTCTGAGGCTTCGTCACCCCAAATTGGTATCATATCCTTCTGGGCGTTATATTTATATCCATCATTCAGGTTACGATCCATATGGATCGCCAGATTCGGGATCATCACAAGGTCTCGGTCAAAATTGATCAGACGCTGCTTCACGCCGCCGTCAGCACGTACCATAACCCTTCCGGCAATCGAGAGGGGTCTGTCAAACCACGGTGCGCACAGCATACCGCCGTACTTCTCTGCATTCAGCTCCACATAATGACCAGCCGAAACCATCTCCGGATTCTCCTTGATCTTGAAGCTCGGCGAATCGCTGTGGGACGCTACCATCTGGAAATTATGCACTTCCCCCGCCGGGATCCGGAAAGCGATCAGAGACGATCCATTCCGCATCACATAATAGTCCCTGCCCTTCTGCAGCTTCCATTTTTCATTTTCATATAACCGCTCAAAGCCATTATCGGATAATATCTGTGCCAGTCCATCCGCCACATGAAAGCTGCTCGGATGGCTCTTTATAAATTCCATCATCTCACGGGAAATCTTCTCATTCATCCCATTCACCACGCCTTTCTGCTATATCTGTCGTTTGTTTGCAGACACATGTATCAAAACAGGTCGTCCTGCATCCGATAATGCTCCATCAGCTCCATCGCCGCTCTCAAACTGCCGGTCTGATTAAAACCCTTCGGATAAGCAACACCATCGTCCATCGCCTTCTTCAACGTCTCCTCAAAGCATGTCTTGCCGTATCTCTGTATAAATATTGCCGATACCTTCGCGATATATTCGGTCTGTATATTGTAATAGCCCTTGCTGCAGGCAGGCAGGTCAAAGCACTCATAGCAGCCGTCCAAGCCGCGCTGTTTCGAGCATACGACATTCTCACACTGTCCATCCGGGAAAAGTGTGCCAAACGAACAGCAGGCATAATTACTCCTGCAGCCTCCGCACCACTGACTCTGCAGACAATGTGTACAATGCTGTCCACAGCGCGCGATCGGATCTGTTCCCGCTTTGGCACGCTGTACCAGATAATCCTTCATCTGACGGCAGCGTTCGATCCTTGCCCCTTTCGGATCATCTCCCTCCTCGTCATCATAAGAATAACGGTGAAGCATTTCACAGCAGAAATCCTTACACTCTCCGCAGAAATTGACCTTCTTGCGGCGGGCACATGCTGCCAGCTCACAGGGACCATAAAACGGATTGCCGCCGGTTGCCATGCAGCCGCCACAATGAAACTCTTCTCTATATTCACATTCCTCGCAGCTTAAGCCACAGTAAGAATCCATTCCTTTGTACATCTTTGAATCCTCTGCTTTCTCTCGTAATCATAATCATTATAAAATGTATCACATTCCGTCTCATAACGCAACAAAGCAGCCCGCCAAAACGGACTGCCTGTGATATGTATATCGTTACCTGACGATAAATTCAAAATAATAACATCGGTGCATCAGAAGCTGTGACCTCCACCGCCTCCGCTGCTGCCTCCTCCGCCACCGCCTCCGCCGGAGCCTCCACCGCCCCCGGAGCTTTGCGGACTGTATGTCTTCGTCTCCCGATCAAACTGCACATCAACATGATTCATTCTCTGTGTCGCTGCGATTGCCGCCAGCATTTCCCGATCCGACGGACTCTTCGCCCTCGAAAACAGCTTCACAAGAATATAATTGATCAGGATCGCAAGTGCCAGTGCCAGAAATAAATTGCTGACATATTTCATCGGCTGTGCGATCTTTCGCCCTTCCAAAAGCGTCTGCTCGGAGAGAAACACCTCTCTGGCACATTTATAGTAATCGCCCCTCGTAGCATGCTTATAAACGTTATCGGTGATTGTGTTGGCATATGCATTTGTGATCGTCTTGTAGATCACGCCGTTGCTGTAAATATAAATCTTGCGGTTTGCCATATCGATCAGAAACATCGTTCCGCTCTCTGCGCCGCTGCTCTGTTTCCACAGATACTCATCATACAGAGAATGTGCAAGCCCGGAGGTTCTGAATCCTTCTGTATCAGAAGTGAAAAATCCCACAGAACCGTACTTTGTCAGCCCCTTCATATTCTCCGCCAGTGCGCGCAGCTCACTCTCCTCCAGAAGAGAAGCATCATCGTGAAGCTCAATCTTATATCCGGTCTCATCATTGATATACCAGGTTCCGCTTAACTCTCCGATCTCCTCCGCATGGACGGATGCCGGCACAAACAGCAGACAAAATGCTGCCAGTAAACAGATCACAACAAATCTCATACCGGTCAATTTCCCAAAATTACGATCATGCACGGTCATCACCTCCCTTATAATGAAACTGCGGCAATGGCCGTGTTGCAAACAGATTGTAGCAGCGGATCAGATCCACCAGGGAAGCCACCATCGCAAGAAGCATCAATGCAATGCATCCATAATAATACAGATCTGAAACCGGATGAAGCAATGCAACGATCACAGAAGCCACCATCGGAATCAACAGATAGGTCAACGCATTGCCGCGTCCCTTTCTGGAGCTTACATCATCCATCCTAAACCATGTACGGAACCAGTAGATCAAGACCAGAACCGCTGCGGCTCCCACTGTGATCCGCGTAAAATATTCTTCCAGTACAAATCCAAAAAGAAGCCCTGCTGCTACCACAGCAAGAACAAGGATCGGATCAAAAAACGTCATTGCTGCACGGAAACTGTCACTCTCCGCCGATACCGTTTCTCCGTTAACGATAAGCTTCGGCTTCGCATCTGCCTCTTCTTTTTTCCTCTCCTCTAAGGATGCCGCAAGCTGTGCATCCGACTTTGGCGGAAGCTTCTCTCCTCCGGGTGCTCTTTTGTGATTCTCTCTCTGCTCACGCAGCCTTGCCGCGATCGCACCCTTGTCATATTCCTTGCCCTCCTGCGCTGCAATATCATCAATCTGTCTGAAATACATACAGGATACGATTCCTGCTACCAGACAGACTATGCCAAGCAGCATACTCGGGATCAATGTCAGAAAAGCGTTTAACAAGAAAAACAGCGGAATTGTCAATACCACCGACGCCCCCAGATATTTCGGGACATCCACCGGAAGATCCGCAACAACCTTTCCGGTCTGACCGTTCACCGTTGCGTAGGCGACACGGTTTTTATTCTTGTACGCCATAAACCATACCGGAAACATTGCTCCCTCAGCATCTCCTACCGTAGAATTCAGTTTCCACTGCAACGTTTTGCCGGTTTCTACGATGTCATATTTTCGCAGGTTCGGGTAAGAGCTGATAAAATCCTGCGTCTTATCCAGTGCAAACTGCTCTGCGTCATCCACATATAACGAGGTATCTATATCTGCGCTGTCCGCATAAAAGCCACTTAAAAATGCCGGTGTAAATTCCTTTATGTTCTTCGTGTCAAACGGTGCCAGATTCTCGCTGATCGTATCCGAGAACGAGGAGGATGCATCATAAGCAATTCCCTGATAATCAGCATCCAGATCAAGGTGCAGATTATAGTGACTTTTAATGATATAATCACCTCTGCGCTTCTCCGTGATTCCTGTCAGACGGATATCCCCGCCGCCCTCATGAACGTTGTAGATCCAATACGGCATGTAAATTCCGCGAAACTCATTGATATGCTTCTCACTCTTAAGTTCCTTGGGGGCAAAGACTGCCTTTCCCATCAGCTTCATGTAAGACTTCTTACACTGCTCCTTCGTCTGACGAAACGGTATGATATACTTCGGCCGGTGCTCCTTACGAAGACGGCTCTCCAGTATTGCTGCCGATCCGCAGAAGGTACAAAAGCCTGCCGCCGTGTTGTCGGTGCTGTAAATCTCGCCGCCGCACTGCGGACATTTGAATACGGTTACCTCGTACTCATCCTCTGTTTCCTGCGCTCCGTTGCGTTCGGACACTTCGTAAGGATCGAACTTGGAGTCACAGCTTGCGCATGCCATCATTTTTGATGGAATATCGTATCGCAGATTCCCTCCGCAATTAGGACATTCATACATACAATACCTCCTTTCGGTTTTCCTTTATGGTTAAATTGTTTGCATAACATTTCCATTTATCTGATTCGGACATAAACTATGCTAAGCTTGGAATTTTTGGGGCTTGGCACAGCATCTATCTCCAGAAAGTCAAAGCTTCGGATCAGCTTGCCAAGCTTGGAATAGCCGTAGTTTCGCGGATCAAAGCCCGGGATTCTTTTGGAGAGCTGAATACCGATCTCTGACTGATTGATCCATCCATCCTCGTCAGATTTCAGATCAATAATATTGGCGATCTCATCTCCGAGCTCCTCCTTGGTCAAAAAGCTTTCCTCTGCATGGTCATCGTAAAAATCATAGAAAACATCATCGTAGGAAGAATATACCGGTACATTCTCCTTTTTTGATTCTTTTTTCTGTTTTTTGCCGGACTGACTGCCGCCTGCCGGTTTCTTTTTCTGCTGCTTTTTATTCTCATCCTCCGCCTTATACAGAAGGTCGAGATATTTGAAGGTCTCGCAGGCTGACACAAGAGAGATCGGTGTTTTCTTCTCTCCCATACCGATGACAAGCATGCCCGCCTCGCGCAGCCGGTTCGCAAGCTTTGTAAAATCACTGTCCGAAGTGACCAGACAGAAACCGGTCACGTTGCCTGTATACAAAATATCCATCGCATCAATGATCATCGCTGAATCCGATGCGTTCTTGTTCTTTGTGTAATTGATCTGGAAAATTGGCGTGAGTGCATATTTACGAAGCTCATCCTTCCATGCCGATGCACTTCCTTCGGAAAAATCCGCATATACTCTTTTATACGTCGGTGTACCAAATTCTATGACTTCATCCAAGATCAGTTTAATATATTTGCGGGAAATATTTTCTCCGTCGATCAATACAGCTATCTTGTCCTGTTTCTGCATCCTTTACATTCCTTTCTTTTTCTGATCCTTCTCCTCGTCAGCACGACAGAATACCTCCTCGTACGGCTCTGTTCCATCAGCCGACTGTGCCGTGCCATACACGATCCGAACTGCGATGTCCGGCGCCCCCACAAGCGTCACATCGCTGCTTAAATCCTCAAACTCCCGCAAAAGCTCCCCGCACTTCATGTAATCGTTCCCTTTCAGAAATGCGACAAACTCGTCTCCACCGATGCGGAAGATCGGGCTGTGAGAGAACACCCTGCAGATAATGCCGCACGCTGTTACGATCAGTTCATCTCCACATTTTCTGCCTCTTGTCTTGTTGACTCCCGCCAGTCCCGTCACCTTAAATACTACGATTGTGTACGGCTGCTTCTGCGCCTCCTCGGACAGGGATTTTATGTATTCATAATAGTACATCTTATTCTTAACTCCGGTAAGTCCGTCACGATAGACAAGTCCGTTGATCTCCTTTACATAAGCCTTGAGATTCTGCGCCATCTGCTGGATGCTCTCCGTCAGCGTCTTCACTTCATCATTCGTGTTACACTCGATGCTCACATCCATATTACCGTCCGCAATCTCTTTTGCCGCGGCATTAAGCTGTTTTAACGGCTGAACGATCTTTTTCGTCATATATATCGTGAAACACAAATAACCGATCAGAATACTGCAGGTCACCAGCAGAATTACCAGCAGCAGATGATTTTTCGGCCGGTTTGTCTCTGTGACAGGTGCAAGAAGTACATATTTCATTCCGTTATTTAACGTCTGATATGACATATGGGAATGCTTCCCTTTATAGGAAAACGGCAGAAGTTTTCCCTGATTGGTGTCTGCCTTTTTCAGGGTATTATAGAAATGATCTGAAATATCCAGTGTGCGGATCTCAAATTCGTTGTCACCGGCATTGCGATAATAAACCACCCGCTTGTTCATATCCACAAGATTACCACGTCCATTTTCGTAAATGGCACCCTCCTGCGCCAGATCCACAAGATAAGAAAAGTCCATATCGATTCCCATCACGCCTACTAATGTCTTGCCAAGGTAGAACGGAATTCCATAAGAGATCATCTCCACCCCGATCGTCTCATTATAATAGGAACTTGTCCATATCGGTTTCCCGGCATTGACAGGCTGATAATACCAGCAGGTCTTTTCCACGTCCTTTTCTCCATACTCGGTGAGATCTGTCGTCATTGATTTCTTAAGGCCACTCTTGATATCGTTCTTCGCCCAGAAGAATCCGTCCTTCGGTCCCGTCAGCTCCGGATTATAACGAAAATACACCCCGAGCGTTCCCTCTGTATGATCTGTTACGTTGACTGCCAATGAACACACCCGGTCGGTATATTCCTTCCGAAAATCTTCATCCTGCAGATCCTTCAGTGATGTCAGACGGCTCCGGGCATAGTTGTAAATGATCGTTGCCGCCTGCTTTACGGTATCGAGCTGATTATCCATGCGGATCGTCTGCTCCTCGCACACTGTATTCAGTGTCGTCTTAAGATTTTCTGTCGACTCATAAACTGCATAGATGAGGCAGATGCCGCCTAACAGTAATGACATCGTCAGAAGTCCCGATATCATCAGGACTGTAAATTTGCTTTGAATTGATTTCATACTATCTCCATTCTTTTGTTCCTTCGTGCTTATCCTTCCTTATATAGTGTATCATGAATTTGCAGCATACACCAGATACTAAAATGACATTTTGTATTATAATTATAATACCTCATTTAATTCTTCGGTTCCCTCCAGCACGAAACGCCCCTCATGGATCAGCGCGATCTGTCTTCCGTCATGACAATGAACAATAATATCCCCCAGCTCATGATATGGGATCGTCACATCTGTATGACAGTTAAAATACGCCTTCTCCGGCTCGGTATGGCGAAGTGCGGAGAAGCGGTTTTCTTTTGCAATCATCTGCTTGCCGTCCGGATTATATGTGACAAGATCTTCCTCATGAGAAAAACAGGTGTCACCAAACGCAAAATGTGGTCCTGTCTTCTCCGCGATCAGGATCGGCAGGAGGTTGGAAATGCCGTACTTCTGCCCCATCGCATAAGCAGTCGTATTCGTACCGATTGCAAACTCCCCCATCGGAAGGGTCAAATGCTGGAACAAAAGATTCTCTTCAATATAGGCTTTATTCTCCTTTTCTGTCCCAAAATTGGTACACATATATTCTTTGACCGTACCATCCTCAATCTCCAGAGACAGGTTCTCATATTTGAGTTCGTTCAGATATACCTCGGTCACATGAAGTGTTCCATGCGTTCCCTCCAGCTTCGGTGAAGTAAATACTTCTCCAAGCGGAATGTTCACATCGGCAAGACAGTTTTCAAAATCGGTCTGACGCTCCGGATCCTCCAGCGGATGAAGCGCTACCGTCAGATCTGTGCGATTGCCGTTTCGTCCGGTTACGGTAACATATTCTCCCTGATCCAGCGCATCGATCAGCTTCTGCTGGATCACGCCGTATTTAGTGCTGTCCAACGTATTGACCCGTACGGTTTCGTCAAAGATTTCTTTGTAGTTCTGTCCAATTTCTGGGACAGGGTATGCGATGATCGTAAAGCTCACCTGATCCCCCGGTATAAATTCATTGGAAAGCAGTGAAGCGGCAGACTGGTATTCCAGCTTCTGCTTACGCTGCTTCTCGGTATATACGGCAGCCTCCTTCTTTGCAACAGGGACAAACGGCTCCTCTCCGAAAACTTCAACAACTGCCGGACCTGCATAGGCAGCCGCCAGTGTCTGATATTCCTCATAGGCACATCTTTGCTGTGCCAGCTTCCGGTCTGCCAGTGCCTTTCCAAAGATCAGTGCCTCATCAAAACGGTGATCGTAATCGTATTGCGGATTAGCTCCTCCTGAGCTGTAGCCGACCCGGATGCCTCTGCCATTGTGATAGATCAGATTGCCAACCGCACGGTACATCGTCGTCTTAAGTCCCAGCTTTTCAAACCGGCACATTGCCGCACGTATCATCCGCTCAAAGCCGAGCTGATACCGGATGTTGACCGTCTGCTTAGAGGACAGATCGATCCGGTACAACTCAAATCCCTTCCGGTATCCCTCCGTATAAGTGCACGCCATATCCTCGATCTGCTTTACTTCCAACTCCTGCAGATGTCTGGCTGTTCCAAGCTCATTCTCTCCGATATATTCTCCAAAATAATACAGGTACTTCTGATCTGTCAAATCTGCCGTCATGATCAGCGACTGTGCAAAGCAGTGATCCGGATCTAACATCGCCTGTGTCCGGTCCGCAATCGTCACATCCGCATAATCATACACATAATAATACAGGGCATTCCGAAGCTCATGCGGTTCGCATTTCTCATCCTCCATCAGATCGTAGATCTCAATGAATAACTCCAGACCCGTCACCAGGAAAAACAGTCTCTGCTCAAACACCCACACCAGCGTCTCACGCAGCTCTGCATATAACAGGCACAGATACCGTCCATACTCTTCCCCGAGCACCTTCACTGCATATGCCGGGTTGGCGTAACTCTCCCCATAGTTCTCCGGAAGGATATCCTCGTAAAGTGCATGGTTCTGCTCCTGCAGCTCCTCGAGTGACTTTGTGTAAAGCGTGCCGTCTGTGACACTTTCATATGTCTCCATCAGCATCACAAGATAACCGGAAACCTTTTCAAAATAATCTCCGGTATATTCCGGCACAACTGCTCCGCCGTTCTTTAACTCTTCGTAAACTCCGCGGACACGCCCCGCCGCAAGCTCATATCTTTCCTGATACTGCTTCTTTTCTTCCTCTGCTTTTGGATAAACAATATTCATAGTGTTTCAAATCCCCCTGTAGCATTCCTGATTATCTGTTCCCATAATAAAGAAAAAATACTGGAGCACCGCCTGTAAAAACAGTCGGCACCACAGTGTTATTGATTTAAGTTCCTTTATTGTCCGGTGCATAAGCTTTGCAAACCTGCCTCACTGCACCCTTCATATCGCCGTCGTATCCGGCTACATGATCTCCTCGATCCGCAGATATCTCTCCTTACGCAGATCGATTGCCTCTCCATCTGCCATCACTACCGGCCGCGACAGAGCATAGTTGTTGATATAGATCAGTTTTCCGCTCCTTCCATCCGAAAGACGTACGTTTTCATTGAGATAGGATTCTGCAATCCTCCTCAGAAAGATCATGATATATCGGCTGTCATACTTCTGAAAGCCCTCCTGTTCAAACAGATTGATCACATCAAACGGACATGTCGGTCCACGATAAACACGCGGAGAAGTCATTGCATCATACACATCCACGATCGATACGATCTTGGCATATTCATCAATATGTGCAGCCACCAGCCCAAGCGGATATCCACTGCCGTCATTGCGTTCATGATGTTGCAGCGCCGTATAACGGATATGATAATCCAGCTTGTTCTCTGTCAGTATCGCAAAGCCATATTCCGTGTGCTTCTTGATGATCTGATATTCTTCCTCACTGAGCCTTGACGGCTTCTGAATGATCTCGAGCGGTATCCTTGTCTTACCGATATCGTGAAGGATGCCGGCGACAGTCAGAGTCTTTTTCTCTTCCTCGTCGAAATCAAGCCAGTCCGCAAATACGTTGCACAAAAGCCCCACATTCATTGAATGCGCATATGTACTATCATCATAGTGTCTCAAATTCTGAACCATATCGAATGCATTGATGGAATTACCGGTATCCTTCAAAAGCATCACTACCTGACGATACAATGCTTCGCAGTCAATCTTCTGATTCTTCTCGACGACACAGCTGATCATATTCTGAAAACCTAACACCTCTGTGTCATAATCCTCCTGAAACTTCTTAAACTCCGGACTGTTCTGTATCCGTTCCGAATAGGAGGAACGATGATACGAATTGGCCTCCTGAATACTTAAGACCTCTTCCTCGATCATAAACTGTGGTATCTCGAAACGGTGCAGCTTTGTGATGGTTCTCTCATCCAACACCGTTCCCTTTTTTATGACGATCTGATTGGCAAAATTATAGACATCCTGTCCCAGGATCATCCCCGGACAAAGCCTCGACTTGTCCATCATCTGCACTTCGTTTCACCACCTCTTGTTCAAAATAAGCCCGCTCCCCGGAGCACTCTCCGGTTTTGCGGGCAAAAGCATCATCAATCCTTATCAACAACTTCCATGAAAAAGCTTGAGTAATCTTTTCTCTGTTCCTTCGTTGCTGCAATCGCTGTCCGCGGATGCTGATTCAGATGACCTGTGATGAGGTACGGAATGTCGTACCCCCAGACAGCTCCCTGTTCCTCGAGAGGAACCATATACTTCTCAACAAACTGCAGTACCGGGAATAACTGGTACTTTGGATTCTTGAGGAATCCAAGCAGAAGCTCCATCGCACAGTTCCCTGCGCCACGTCCCATGCCCTTCATCGTTGCATCCAGGAAGGATACGCCATTGGTCAACGCCTCGATCGTATTGGCAAATGCAAGCTGCTGGTTATTGTGTGCATGCATTCCGATGTACTTGCCATACTTCTCACCGATCTCAAGGTACTGCTCACTGATATTACGGATCTGCTCCGGAAATAAAGAACCGTAGCTGTCTACGATGTAGATTCCATCTACCGGACTGTTGCCGAGCATCTCGAGCGCAGACATGATATCGGACTCCTTCGCATTGGAGATCGCCATGATATTACATGTCGTCTCATAACCCTTATTGTGTGCATCCTCGATCATATCGAGTGCTGCCGGCATCGTGTTCACATATGTAGCGACACGCACCAGATCAACCGGACTCTCATCTCTCGGATGGATGTCCTCCTTGTAATTACACCTTCCGACGTCTGCCATGATGGAGATCTTCAGATCAGTATCATTATCTCCTACGATCGCGCGGATATCCTCATCGTTGCAGAATTTCCACTTGCCAAATTTGTCCACATCAAACATTTCTTTGTCTGCTCTATATCCGAACTCCATATAATCTACGCCAGCCTTTACGTTGGTCTTATACAGAGCTTTAATAAACTCATCGGTAAAATAAAAATCATTAACCAGTCCACCATCTCGAATTGTTGCATCCAGGACCTTGATGTCCGGACGAAAAGATAATAAATCTCCTTTTTGTGCCATAATGTCTTTCCTCCGTTTCTAAAACTTCATTTCCATCGTATATTATACATAATCTCGGCATGTTTTACAATCCTTTTACTCCGATCGGAAATAAAAAGATTTCCCCATACTACAAAAAAGCTGTGATATTCACCAAAATGGAAATATCACAGCTTTCTATGCGTTTATGATCCGCCGTCGAGCGGAATCTCTTTCATTTGTTAGTGTGCCAGAATGATCTTCTTCGGACACTTCTCCGCACACTTGCCACAGCCCGTACACTTGCTCTGATCGATATGAGCCACATTATTCTCAACCGTCACAGCTCCGGACTCGCACTGTCTTACGCAAAGACCACAGCCGATACATCCGGTATCGCAGACTGCCATAACCTTTGGTCCCTTGTCCTGATTAGAACATGCCACTCCATAAGAGGCATCGTATGGAACCATCTCAATCAGGTGATTTGGACATTCCTCCGCACACTTACCGCATGCCACACACTTCTCCTTGTCAACAACTGCCACGCCGTCAACCACATGGATCGCATCAAACTGACAGGCTGCCACACAGGAGCCAAAACCCATGCATCCAAAAGAGCATGCCTTGTCACCGCGTCCCGGTATCGCTGCTGCTCTCTTACAGTCTGAGATACCGTAATAATTTGCCTTAAGCCCCGCCTTGTCGCAGGTTCCGTTACATTTCACAAAGGCAACCATCCTGACTGCCTCTCCGGCATCCACACCCATGACTGCTCCGATCTTCTCGGCGACTGCTGCGCCTCCGACCGGACATGCATTAACCGGTGCTTCTCCGGCCGCGATTGCTTTGGCAAGCGCATCACAGCCTGCATAACCACAGCCGCCACAGTTGTTGCCCGGAAGGAACTCACGAACCTCGATCTCTTTCTCATCGACAGGCACGGCAAGCTTGATCGCTGCAAATCCCAGAAGAAGACCAATCAGAATACCGATAACGCCAACTAAAATTGCCGCATGTAAAATACCAGCTACCATTTTGTCTCCTCCCTTCTATACCAGACCGGCAAAGCCGCAGAATGCGATTGCCATCAGACTTGCTGTTACAAGTACGATCGGTGTACCCTGAAATGACTTCGGCACATCGTTGTACTCGTTGCGCTCGCGGATACTTGCCATGATCGTAATAGCCACAAGAAAACCAAGTGCGGTAAACAGACCTCTTACGACACTGTAAAGGAATCCCATACCAAAGCTCTCTCCGGCATAATCAGTTACATTGTTCAGTGCCACACCAAGAACTGCACAGTTGGTCGTGATCAGTGGAAGATACACACCAAGGGATGCATGCAGTGCCGGCATGAATTTCTTAAGAACCATCTCGATAAACTGCACAAGTGCAGCAATGATCAGGATAAATGCAATGGTCTCCAGATAAGCAAGACCGGTTGGTTCCAGAATAAAATAATAAATCGGATATGTTATTGCTGAAGCAATCGTAATAACGAATGTAACGGCAGCTCCCATACCAACGGCTGTCTCAACCTTTTTCGATACACCAAGGAATGGACAGATACCAAGGAACTGGCTCAATACGACGTTGCTGACCAGCATTGATGATATAATGATCACAAATAATTCGCCCACTGCCATCAATCCTCCTTCCTGTCAGAAGCGGCTTCCTTCGCCTTGGTCTCAGCCTCGGCTTTAGCCTTTGCTTCCTTTGCTGCCTTCGCCTTCGCTGCGGCTTCTGCTTTTGCCTTGGCTGCGGCTGCCTTCTGAGCAGCTCTCTCTGCCTCTACAAGTCCCTTGTTGGCAACACTGCAGTTACCGACGCAGGATGCACAATTTCCACCGCAGGCAATCTCGTCATCTGCCTTCTCTACATTTGTCGCAGAAGGCATCTTGAGCTTATTCTGGATTGCTGTCAGGAAAGACAGAACAAGGAATGCTCCCGGTGCCAGTACAAAAAATGTAATATGATAATCATCCGGAATGAACTGATGTCCAAAGATTGCACCAGCACCCAGGATCTCACGGCAGATACCGATACAGGTCAGACCAAACGTAAATCCAAGACCCATACCGAGTCCATCAAATGCAGATGGAAGTACCGGATTCTTTGATGCATATGCCTCGGCTCTTCCGAGGATAATGCAGTTTACTACGATAAGTGGGATATATACACCCAATGCTTTGTTCAGTGATGGAAGATACGCCTGCAAAAGTAACTGGATCAACGTTACGAACGTTGCAACGATTACGATAAATGCAGGGATTCTCACCTTATCCGGAATCACCTTACGAAGCAGAGAGATGAATACATTCGACAGGATCAAAACTGCCGTTGTCGTCAGACCCATGCCCAGACCGTTGATGGCTGATGAAGTAACAGCCAGCGTCGGACACATGCCAAGCATCATCACGAAGGTAGGATTCTCTGTGATAATGCCGTTTTTCAAACGTTCTGTACAAGAATTCATAATCCATTCCTCCTATTCTGATAATGATGCAATGAAATCCAACGCACCATTGACGGCTCTTGTTACCGCACGGCTTGTAATGGTCGCTCCGCTGATCGCATTGACCGTGCCGCTCTTTGCATCACCGGAACCATCCTTCACAACGGAAAGTCCGGAGTCACCCTTTGCCATGCCGACATACTGCTCATTCCATGAGGTCGCACTGTTCTGTCCAAGACCGGGTGTCTCGTTGGAGCAGTCGGTTACACGGATACCTAAAATATTGCCATCCTTATCAACACCAAGTGCCAGCACCACACTTCCGCCATAGCCTTTGGCTGAGCAGGTCACTACATAGCCGGCATCTGCGCCGTCCACCTGTGCCTTCATGACCTCAGAGATCTCTACATCGCTGAGGGTCTCACCCATGGCATCTGCCTTGATCTCACCGGCAGCAAGCTTCTCATTGTACTTGACAAGTGCGTCATCAACCGTCTTGTCATCGACAAATTCTGCATTCTCATAAACAGCGGCATATGCCTCTGCCTTTATCTTTTCATTCTGCTGCTCGATCGGCTTCTTTGTAATGGTATACACACCGCCCAACAGGATACCTGCGATCAGTGTGATCACGGTAAGCGCAATGGTATCATGCACCAGTGTATTGCCTGATTTTTTCTCGTCTTTATTTGCCATCCTTGATGCCCTCCTTTCCAAATGGAACAGGAATTGTCACCTTTTCGATCAACGGTACCATAAGGTTGCTGATGATGATCGCATAGGATACGCCCTCTGCAGATGCACCGTAGACACGGAAGATACCGGTCAGAATACCTAACAGGATGCCAAACACGATCTGTCCTTTCGGGGTGATCGGGCTTGTTACGTAATCAGTGGCCATGAAGAAGGCACCGAGTAAAAGTCCGCCGCCGCAAAGCTCAGCAGCAAGGTACATCATATTGAAACCGTGTCCGCCGAAGATCAGATAAAATACAGCGAAGGTTGCCAGATAGCATACCGGAATACGCCAGCTGATGACCTTGCGGATCAACAGATAAGCTGCACCGATCAACAGACAAAGTGCTGAGGTTTCACCGATCGTTCCGCCGGTTGTTCCGAGAAACATCTTCAGCACCTGTGCCCAGTCAAGATTCATGGAGCCATCCTTGATCATTGCCAGCGGCGTTGCTCCACTGATCGCATCAAGCTGTTTGTCGGACAGATATTTCAATCCTACTGCCTTGTCATAAGCAAAGGATGTCATCTGACCCGCAAAGGAGATCATCAGGAAGCATCTTGCACCGAGTGCGGGGTTCATGAAGTTCTGTCCAAGACCACCGAAAAGCTGTTTTACAATGATGATTGCAAAAACACTGCCGATGATCGCCATCCAGATTGGAAACTTGGAGCTTAAGTTCAGTCCAAGAAAAAGTCCTGTCAGAGCGGCACTTCCATCGCTGACGGTCAGCGGAAGTCCCATTGCCTTCTGCCATATGTACTCAGACAGTACACATGACGCCATACATACCACAATCAATACCAGTGCGCGGATACCGAAATTGTAAATTCCGAACAGAGCCGCCGGTGCCAGAGCAAGAAGCACATCGTACATGATCGATTTTGTAGAGGTCTTGCTTCGAACGTGTGGTGATGATGAAATATTCAATAGATTACTCACGATTCTACACCTCCTATTTCTTTCTTCTCTGGGCTGCCACATACTGGCGTGCCTGCTTAAAGGTCTGGGTCAGAGGACGTCTTGCCGGACATACAAATGTACAGCTTCCGCACTCATAGCATTCCATACCGTTTAATTTCACAAATGCATCGTAATCATTGTGCATAGCCGCCTGTGCCATCTTCTGCGGCATCAGATTGCCGGGACATGCTTCCACGCAGCGTCCACAGCGGATACACGGTGTCGGCTCATACTCTGCCACCTCATCCTTTGTCAGTGCAAGGATTGAGGAGGAGGTCTTGGTCACCGGTACATTCAGATCAAAGAATGCAAAGCCCATCATCGGACCACCGGAAATGATCTTGACCGGCTCTGTCTTAAAGCCGTCTCCTTCCGGTACCAGATCGGCATGACTGCAGCCGAGACGAACCTCTACATTGACCGGTGTATTAAATGCATCACCGGTTAATGTCAGAACTCCCCGGATCAGCGGTGTCTGCTTGCAGACAGCACGGTAGATTGCAATAACCGTAGATACATTATCCACGATACAACCTGCATCTGCCGGCAGCTTTGCAGAATAGATCTTACGTCCGGTTGCCGCATAGATCAGGGTACGCTCACCACCCTGAGGATACTTTGTCTTAAGGGGAAGCACCTCTATGCGCTCCTCATTCTGAACAGCCTCCCGCATCTTTGCGATCGCATCCGGCTTGTTGTCCTCAATGCAGATCACACCCTTCGCATTGTCGAAAAGCGTAAGCATTACCTTCAGACCTTCAACGATCTGATCGGTATATTCCATCATCTGACGATAATCAGATGTCAGATACGGCTCACACTCTGCGCCGTTTACAAGGATGTAATCAATCTTATCCGGCTCCTTCGGGGCAAGCTTTACATGTGTCGGGAAGCCTGCTCCTCCCATACCAACGATACCCGCCTCCTTCACGATATCGCGGATCTCATCCTTGGACAGCTTCGTGTAATCACGATCCTCTCCAAGCCCCTCGATGCCTGTGTACTCCTCATCATTCTCAATTACTACACAAGTTGCTTTGGAACCATTAAGAAGCATTCTCGGTTCTACTGCTTTGACGGTTCCAGAAACCGAACTGCAGATATTTGCAGAAATAAAGCCACTGGCTTCGCCAATCTTTTGTCCTACCAGCACCTTGTCGCCCTTTTCCACGATCGGAGTCGCAGGCGCACCAATATGCTGAGCCATGGAAAATACATACTCTCCCGGCAGATTTACCTGCTTGATCGGCAAATCCTTAGACAGCTCTTTTCCCTCGTAGGGATGAACACCCCCACGAAATGTTGCGTTACTCATTCCGGTTCCCCTTTCTTTGTTTTATTTTGCCGTGTCTGTTGAGATCATTTCTCATTTCCCTCACATATGCCTATTACAATCTATTCTTTTGGGACGTGATTCAGCCACAACAATTCACCTTTTATTGTATCATTCGTACGACAAAAGTCAATATTTTCACGCCGTTTTCGGTTATTTTCACCAAAATCTCGTCCCTTTTCCCATTGAGAATTTATATCAGACTTTTCCGATAATTATAAATATGTAAAAGAAAAAAGAACAAAACCTCAGAAGTTTCCTATAATGCAAGAAAAAACGCTGTGCAAATGCACAGCGCCCCGTATGTTAAGCTGATAACGGGAATCGAACCCGTGACCTCCGCCTTACCAAGGCGACGCTCTACCGACTGAGCCATATCAGCAATCAACATGCGATATTATATAATACTTTCACCAAAAATGCAAGCATTTTTTTATTCTTCTTCCATAAATTTCAGGTACAGTTTCCGCAGGATAAACGCTGCCAGCAGCACCGCCACAACAACGACTCCGCCCACGATGTACTTCTTGTAGTCCTTCTTCTCGGTAAATGCAGTCAATGGCGAATCAACGATCTTCTTATCCGACTCTGACTCCACATACTCCTTCCCCAGATCCTTTTTGATGTACTTGATCGCCTTTTTCTTTATCTTACCCTTTTTCATGACTGCAAGATTCTCCATAATGACCTTCTTTTTCTGATCATAGGAAAGCTTTTTAAAGCTTTGATCCCGATCCTGTGCCGCCATGTCATCATCCGTCGCCAGCCACTCCCCGGTATTGTGACTGTCGCGGAGAGTCTCCTTCCCCTCCGCCGTCTCGCCATACACATACTCCCTGTTCCGATAGAAGATCATGTCCGCGGGCGTCTTGCTGTTAATCTGCAGAAAATGGTCGGATTCATCATAGCTGAAGTATATCTTTCCGCTATAATCGTCCAGCTGCAGACGGAATTTGCAGAAATCCTTTCCGTTGCGGGTAACAAGGAAATAATACTCAGATACGCCTTTCTGTGAATACCAGATATTATAAATGTAAAACGGCCGGCAGATCCGAAGCACATCATCATCCTTCACCTTCTTCATCAGTTCACCAAGCTTATTATCTTCCTTGGAAACCTTCTTGGTGTAACTGACATAATCGTCCTCGCGAAGCTGTGCATATTTATTATATTTCTTTACCGCCTTGTCCACATGCTTCCGAAATAACGGCTCCACATTCTTCAAAATGTAAGACGGCATCTCCTTCCCATAAATACCATTAAAATCTGTCTCAAGCGTGTACGCTTCTGCCTGCTTTGCCCCGGCAGCAATGCTTCCGAGTACCGCCAAAATCCCCATGCATAAAAGTAATGCTGACTTTTTGATTCTCCCCATAGTCATCCCCCTCTCTTTTTCTAAATATACCATGGGGATTTATCTGTTTTCTACCCTACTTTTTTAAGGTATTATCTATAATTATTACATATTTCCATCTGCCATCAACACAGCGTTGAGCATAACCGACGCCCCCTCCGTACACTGCTGTGGAGAAGAATATTCCTCCTCACAGTGTGACAGTCCTCCTTTCGACTGTACAAACACCATTGTAGTCGGCAGCATATAGCCAAGATACTGCGCATCGTGTCCTGCCGTACTCGCTCCGAGGTGGGATTCAGATGTTTCGAAAGGCACTTGCAAATGATCCGGAATTTCTCTTGATGGATGAGCCTTTCGGTGCGTCAGATGCCCAAACCCGTCTCATCATGCAGGAAATTCTCCTGAAAGTCTGGGAGGACACCGGCAAAACGATCCTTTTTGTCACGCACGATGTCAACGTAGCTGTTTTCCTTGTTGACAAGGTATATGTTATGACAGCCCACCCCGGCAAATTAAAATATATTCAGGACGTCGATTTTGAACGTCCACGTCATCCGGATATCAAATATGATCTTGGCATCATTTCCGGTTCTTCTGACGATCCGGCAGGAACTCGATCAAAACATTCTGTTCTCTCTGGTTTCGCGTGCGGAGCCTGTTCATGTATTCTCATCTCTTATCATCTTAAAAAGTAAGACCGAATGGCCAAATGCCCAGGAGTTCATAGAGTTTCTTCCGGATACCTGGGATTCGGCGACGACATATTAAACGGCATTAGCGGTACGATTGTTTTCAAATTATGATGTAAAAATAAAAGACCCATTTTATGTCCAATCGACCAGACCCATATCAAGCTTTTATTGAATTACGATAAATTTTTATTGACATTTCCGAAAATCCATGTTATAACAGATTTATCGTAATACGATAAATCATTATGTGCTTATTTAATTTGGCCAATGAACGCACAGCAGGGGGAGATAACGATTCAACAATCAAATATATTTAAAAACTCAGGCAGCCTGAAGCTTTCTGCATTCATCGTCGTTCTGGCATTGTTGATGATCAGCTGCATGTTCCGGAGCAGAAACAGTAATATTCATTCTCACTTTCCGCCCGGAAAGAATGCACTGTGTTTCCAGGATACCGGACAGTATCCTGACATTGTCAGCTATGATTACAAGGGACGCATCTATGTTCCGTATGGCAGGAGAAAAGCCGGTTACGGGAAACCACGCGTCCGTGAGATTGATCATTGCATTGGTTATGTTAAAAACGCTGATGCAACATCCGGGGAACAAATAAAAGAAGCGAACAATACGGATAGCGGTGTGTATCTTTATACATTAAAGGGGGACGATGCTCACTGCTATCTACTGGAATATATGGAAACCGGGCTGATGGATGAACCAACCTATTTAAGAGCTGTTGATACGAAAAAGCAGGACTTGAAACAGCTCGATCCAACAGAATATATAGAGCCCGACGATGTATATGAGACAGCAAACATCTGGAAACATTAAAATTAAAATATTAAAATTCGCGACAGGAAAGGATTTGATTAATATGGAACAGAAAACATTGGCAAGATGGCTTAAAATAATTATTATCGGCACAGGTTTGTGCGGCATAGTAGTCGGCGCATTTCTTCTGCCGGAAATCGGATCAGAAATAATAACTGCATACAAGGAATTTTCTTCGTGGAGACTTCCATGGCTTGTATTTCTGTGGCTGACTCTGATTCCCTGTTATGCGGCACTGGCAATCAGCTGGCAGATTGCCGACCGAATCGGAAAAAACCGCTCCTTTACCATTGAAAATGCCGTAGGGCTTGGCCGGATTTCAAAGCTGGCAGTCGCTGATACCGCTTTCTTTTTCATCGGAAATATAGTATTGTGGTTATGCGGCTGGAATCATCCGGGTATTGTACTCGGGTCGTTGCTAATCTGCTTTGTTGGAATTGTAATCGCTGTAGCGATGGCAGTATTGTCACATCACACAAGGAAAGCCGCCGCACTGCAGGAAGAAAATGATCTGACGATCTGATCACTACTATGAAAGGACACACGTTATTATGGAAGAATTATTACCGGGAAAGATTATATTTAATATTGATGTGATGCTGGCAAAACGTAAAATGAGTGTCACAGAATTAGCAGATAAAGTGGGGATCACGATCGCCAATATGTCCATCTTAAAAAACGGAAAAGCCAAAGCGATAAAGGTATCAACCCTGATCAAGATCTGCCATGCGCTGGACTGCCAGCCCGGCGATATATTGGCATACCAAGAAGAGTAATTTGATTTAATTTCATAGCATTACTTTATACATATATTGTATTCTCACTCCTTGCTTTGTACCCATGCTATTTTGTTGCGTGGGATTCATTGCATAAATTCTTTACATTATTCCAACTTAACACCGAATTGTTTAGCAATCAATTTTCATTTTCCATATAAAAAAGATGCCGCACGATTGTGCGGCACCCCTTTTATATGGTTATCCGATATATTCCATTATTTGAATTTCTTATATCCGCTCTTCTTCAGAAGCTTCACATTTGCTTTGCGAACCTTTGCGGAAGCGCCCTTAACCTTAATCTTCTTCTTGCATCCCTTGAAGGACTTCTTAGCGACCTTCTTCAGTTTTGCTTTCACCGTCAGAGTCTTTAACTTCTTACAGTTTGCAAATGCTGCAGATGGGATGGTCTTAATGTTCTTATTCAGGGTGATCGCCGTTGCCTTAGATCCCTTGAATGCCTTAGCGCCGATCGCTGTTACCTTGTAACCTGCTGTCTGCTTCTTGATTGTTGCAGGTACATTAAGCTTCTTAGCCTTAGCACCCTTCTTAGTCAGGCCAACTACCTTTACGGTACCCTTAGCTACTGTTGTAGCTGCCTTTGTTACCTTGTACTTGTAGTTACCGGAAGTAAATGTAGCATTTACCTTAGGTCCAACGATAGATGGAGCACTTGTAACAGCTGCCGGTGTTGTTGTCTTTGCTGCAGGTGCAGAAGCAGATGGTACTGCTGATGGCACGTTTGAAGGTGAAGCTGAAGGTACCTGTGTTGGAGCAGCCGGAGACTCAGCTGGTTTCGCATTCGGATCGATCTGCTTTCCTGTCTGCGGATCGATATAAGTACCATTTGCAACATCCTTCAGAAGCTGATCAAGACCGGATACGGTAAACTCGATTGAAACGCTCTGGCTTGGAAGTTCAAGTTCCTCATTAGCACTTGCATCATCTAATGGATGACTTCCCTCATCAGCCCACTTATCAATTGCCATGAATGTATAGTAATCATTCTTGTTTTCCTCAGTCTTCGGTGGGAGTACAGAATCATTCAATACTTCCTTACCGTCAAGCTTGATTGATTTTGCTGTAACTGTAACGCCCGGATATGTCTTCCATGCAATATCTGTAGCAACACCTAACATGTTAAATGCATTTGCTGCTGAAAGATCAATTCCATCAATTGATACGGTGTAATCACCGTCCTTGTCAAAGTATACATCCTGTACCTTTGTCGTATCAGCAGCCTCATTACCGGCTGCCCTAATATACTCAAATGCATGTGCATCCTTAGCCAGCTTCTTCTGTGGCTTAAATGCATCACGATAATCCCCGGAAGCTGTCTGATACATCAGGTATGCATGTGCACCCTTCTTCTCCCAGAGAGACTTATCGATGTACTTACCATAAGAAATCTCAGGAGTATCATCATTCAGAGCCTTACCTGTCTCAGGATCGATGTAAGAACCATCTGCAATATCCTGAAGCACTTTATCCAGTCCAGTAACTGTAAATGTAAATTCAATACTCTTAGATGCTACCGGAAGCTTCTCTGCAGCATTCAGTTCATTCAGCGGGAAGAACTCCCCATCCTTTGCATATGCGTTAACAGCCATGAAGGTGTAATACTTGTTATCTTCCTTTACAGTCAGATCAAATGGAGCATCTGTTACTTCCTTGCCATCTACCTTCATGGTAGCATTGGTAATCTTGATTCCTGACTCTTTGTAGGTCTTGTAATCGATATCTGTAGCAATACCAAGCATCCTGTAATTGTTTGCTGCACTCAGATCAACACCGTCAAGAGAGATTGTATACTCGCCGTCCTTTGTGATCTGAACATCCGTTACCTTTGTATTTTCCTTTGTTACCTCATTTCCACCGGCCTGAATATACTGATAAGATCCCTCATCCTTGCCAAGGCTTCTCAAAGGCTTGTATGCGTTACGATAATCCCATGTTGGTGTCTGATAGGTAATATATGCATGAAGTCCTTTTGTTTTCCAGAGTGTCTTATCTACATAATCACCAAAGTGAACATCACTGTCATCGCCATTCGATGGTACACCACCTGAGATCTTTGTCATGGTAGCATCACCGTCAGCCTGGTTGATCGTGTTATAGAAATCAGCGATATCCTTGTAGATCTGCTTGCACTCAACACGGTCGAAGTACTGGCTTGTCTCCCAGAGGCAAGGAACTGCACTGATCTGCTGTGCTGCTGTAAAGGTATCGTTATACCACTGTGTTACACTGGCATCAACACCAGCCGGGTTACATACGGCACACTCACCGATAATGATGCCATAACCGTTATCAGAGAACTTCTCCTTCATCTGATTGAAGTACTCATATGTTGCCTTCTGGTCACCAACAGTATATGTACCTGTACCACCGTCACCACAGAAATCCCATGGAGTATAGTAATGAACAGAGATGAACAGCTTGTCCTTACCGTTCTCAGCAATATCGGTCGGCATCTTGTATCTGTCATCTACTGTCTTGGAGATATCAGTATCATATCCCGGAATCAGGAGATGTCTGTATGTGTTGTTGCCGCCTGTGCTGCGGACAATGTCAACAAACTTCTGGTTGATCTTATTGGTCATCTCATATAACTCGTCTGTCTTTAAGTTACCACCTAAGGTTACGATATCCTTACCTGAATTGTCCGGCTTTGCATATCCCTTTGCAGGACCATTCAGACAGATTGCATCGTTCAGACGGGTTCCGAGCTCCTCGTTAGCACCCTCGAAGATCAGGTGGTCAGAGTAATCTTTGAAACGCTCAGAGATCTGTGTCCAGTAGCTCTCATAACGAGTCCATGCTGCTGCACGTGTCTCCTCGTCAGCTACCTTGTTGCCATCTGCATCTTTCTTGCAGGCACCAAACTGCCCCCACCACTGGTTATCCCAGTGATCATTGACGATAACATACATCCCCTCGTTCAAAGCGTAGTTTACGATCTCCTCGATACGTCCAAGGAACTCCTCTCTCAGAGTATATGTACCATCATCGATATCTGCATTAGACCATGCTACCGGAATACGAACGGTATTGATACCATATGAATGTAATGCGTCAAAATACTCCTGTGTGGTTACAGGCTGTTTCCACATGGTCTCGCCATCTGTTGGTGTAGCATCCTTCTTCTGGTCAACCGGGATAACTGCCTCCATGGTATTACCAAGGTTTACCCCGGCACCCATCTCGTTCTCGGCGAGCCACTTTGAAGATAATTCCTTACGAACAGTTCCGTTATCCTTAACCGTCATCTTTGTGCCGGTACCCTGGATCGTTACCTCTCTGCTCTCTCCTTCTGTAATGTTAGATGCTTTCTCCGGAAGCTTCTCACGAAGTGTGATCTGATCCGGTGTCAGCACCTCTGTAAATACGGTTTTGTCATCCTCTGCTGCTTCTGCGGTCTTTGTTCCAATTCCACCAACACTGAAGCTGGTAACAACCATGGAAAAACTCAGACAAGCAGCTAAAAGTCCTTTAAGATTTTTCTTTCTCAAGTCTTTTCCTCCTCTTTCTTGATATTCTCATTGTGAAGATTCATGATCTCTTCTTCCGAGATCGTTTGCTATAGCATACACATATATTGTACACAAATATACGGCAACATTCAAGGAATTTATTGTTGATAATCACCACGAAAAATAGAGCAAAAATATAGTAAAAATTCAATCTTTCACAAAAAATACCCTTAAAATACGAAAAAAGCAGGCGAATACATCACCGCAAAATTTTCATTATCTGCGGCGGTATGTAACCGCTCTGCTCTTTGTCACGGCAGCACCCGAATTGATGCCTGCCATGCTTCTATTCCCTTCTATTTGTAAAAAACAATACTGCTTCCGACGATCTTTTTGCTTTGATACATAGCACTGTCCGCCTGACGATATAGCCGCTCAAAATCCAGATCATCCTTCCTGTGGAAGGCAGCGCCCATACTCACATGGATCACTCTGCCGCCAAGCTCCGGAATACGGATATCCTGCATCCGCCCGACCACTTCATCCGCAAGCTGCTGTCCATGTACATCATCCAACATCCCCGGAATGTACATGGCAAACTCGTCTCCACCAAGCCGCAGAAGTATGTCCTTTTCGCCGCAGATTCCCTGCAGTGCTTTCGCCACGGCAATGATCACCTCATCCCCGACTGCATGTCCGTATGTGTCATTGATTGATTTAAATTTATCACAGTCAAGGATCACAAACATGCCCGGAATATTCTGCGCAATCGTTTCTTTAATCTTGCGCTCTCCACTGCCGCGGTTGCGGATCCCTGTCATCAGATCCATCTCTGACAGATACAGGAGACGGTTTTCTCTGCGCTTTTCCTCGTCAATCACCTCAACTGCATACAACACATGCAGTAAGCGTCCGTCCTCATCCTCATCCACCTTGATAAAACGTTCCCTGCACCATCCAGATATATTTCCAAGGTATTCATGGGCGATCGTGCATTTACCGCACATCCGATCCTCTAAGGTGGAAATGTCCGTAAATTTCCGAACGCTCTGTGCATACTTCTCATTGGCAAGCACTTCCATCACATTTCTGATCTGTACGGCAAAATCATCACCGCCCTCCGCACTGATCTGCCGCTCGATATGCGGTGTTGTCTTGATCATCTGAAATCTGCCGTTCTGCACATTGACCAGATGCATTGACAGATAGATCTGCGCCAGTGCGGCATAGCTGTTCAGGCTCGCTTCCTGATTGGACTTATCAAAGGAATTACGCAGCTTGAGAAGCGACACCAGAAACGTTCCGATCATGTCCAGAAAAAGGGACAGTTCTTCCATATCAGTATCTCTCGGATTGTCCACGCCGAAAAATCCGCTGATCTGACCATGATAACGAAGCGCACTCACTGCAACACATTCTATCTTCTGCGGTGCCAGCGTCTGATAAGTCATAGGATATTGTTCCTTTATATCCTCCACATTACGAATGATCACATTCTCATCCCGGTCAAAGGTATCATACCACCATCCGATGATATCCATATCGACATTCTGAAGAACATCAATCTGGGGAACAATCCCCTCCTTGCACCACTCATAGGTATTATTGGTCACATGAGTGTGCAGATCATCCTCAAAAATATAGATCCGGTCAGAACCAATATGATTACCAAGGAATCGGATAAACTCCTGAATCTGCTCGTCCGGATTATCATGCTCCATCGCCGAACGCATCGCCTTATTGATGATCAGTTCACATCTTATCTCTGTTTTCATAATAATCTTGTATCCTTTCTCCCTGAAATACCCCTTTTATCTTCCTGACTATTTCTTTAACGTTCCCTCTGCGAGATCTCTCTCCGTCAGATAACCGGTCGAAAAAGCCGCATTGCATTCTGCTATCTCCTTCGTTCCATTAATATAATCGGCATAAAGGTCCCACAGATCCATGCCTCCGTCCGCTTCAAGTCCATCGTCATCCGGAAGCCATTCACGGATCAGTGCGATCCGTTCTTCCTTTGTTGTATCCCTGATCAATATTGATTTCATAGCCATGATCCTCTCTGCAAAATAAGTCGATTTAAATACATATTATTTCACCCTGCCTATAATGTCAACCATTCACGCTGCTTGACATATACTATATATAAACTTATAATGAAGTTGATTATACTCTCATTTTCATGAGAGCATCATCAATACCAAAGGAGGATTTGAAAAATGCAGCAAAGAAGTATTCCGATGTACATCATTCTGTCCATCGTGACCTGCGGACTGTTCGGTCTGTACTGGTTTATCGTTCTGACAGACGAGACCAACGAGGTGACCGGTCAGACACAGCTTGCCAGTGGTCCTATGGCTCTCATCCTTACCATTATCACCTGTAACATTTACGGTTGGTACTGGGCTTACAAGATGGGTGAGAAGGTTGATATGATCAAGGCACAGAATGGTCAGTCATCCAGCAATTCCGGTATCCTGTTTATTATTCTGCAGGCACTTGGTCTTGGCATCGTCAACTATGCACTTGCGCAGGATGCCTTAAACCATACCGCATAATGCTGTTACACTTTATGGAATGACAGAAGTAAAAGGATCATTAAAATGAAAAAAGAACGAATCCGGAGATTATTGATACGTGACATTATCATTGCTGCAATTCTTGCCGTTTACGGCTCGATCGTCAGCCTGACTCATTGGAGTATTCCATGTATCGTTTATCAGCTCACCGGATTACAATGTCCGGGATGTGGGATATCCCGGATGCTTCTTGCAATGCTGCACGGGGATTTCCGTGCAGCATTTTCTTTTCATCCGTTTCTGTTTGCAACATGGCCTTTCATCGCTTATCTGATTCTTCGCATGGATCATCGCTACGTGAACGGTTACGGAATGACGCTGAAAAAAGCAGACACAATTCTTGCCTGCTTTTATATGATCGGACTGGTCATTTTCACAATATGGAGAAATCTGTCCGCGATTTTATAAGCGGTATGCGATTATCCCCGAAAAACACCTCATCATATAAGAAGCCGGTCTGCGATTTCAGACCGGCTTTTCTTTAACGAATCCGATACTGACAGATCATACTTTCCTGTCCGTTTTTCCGGTCAGACTCTATCGCAAAGGTATCTTCGGTGAGCCAATGCAAGGAAGACTCCTCAGACTGCGTCAGATTCTTTCGTTCCAGCAAGCATAATTTCCGTTCCGGCACATCAAGAATCCCAAGCTTTCGGATTCCATTCTCCGAGAAACGCGCCGACAAAAGAAGCTTGTCGCCGGACACATTGATCAACACAAATTCCGTATTAAGATCAGCATCCATGCCTTCCAGTTTTATCCGTTCCCCGGTCAGCTCATCCACCAGATATGTTGTTCCATTCTTCGTGAAAAGATCATACCGCCCGCCGGTAAATGCCACCCTGTCGACTTCGTTCGTCTCGTCATCCTCTTCCCCGATCACGACATGATGAAACAGCTCTTTCTTTTCTCCCGACTGCAGATCAAAACGATAGCAATCGTAGCATTCCTCTTCTGTCCCCTCTGATGCCGTTCCGATGATCATAGTATTTCCCAGAGCACGGACAAACCGGATATCCTTTTGCTTTGTCAGTTCTTCCAGAGACACCGCTTTCTTCTGCACAGTATCAACCATATAATACTTTGCCGTTTTCTGTGTCTTTCCCACAAGCGCGCAGTAATACCGGTCCGATATTGTCTCCCAGTTTGTTATCACGGGATAATTGCACAGGCGTTTTCCATTGATCCGGATATTGCGGAAAATATCAGTAAGCTTTGCGGTATTAATATCCTGTATGTCCCCGTCACACCGCAACGGATACTCATACGTCCCCTCGTCAGACTCCTTCGACAGAGTAAGCCAGAAACCACCGGTATCATCAGCGGATAATAAAAACCGTTTCTGTCGAATCTTTCGTTCCCCCTGATCACCACGATACAGATCATAAATATTTCTCACATACTGTTTCCCCTGATAAGAAATAACGTTGGCATTTGCGAAGCCCTTTTGTCCCTGCCAGCAAATCGTTCCCTTAAAGGAATGGATATTCCGGATCGACACACATGCATTATTCTGAACGGAAAAATATGTCTCCTTCCCCCGATCTTTGGAAACATAAATATCCTCATACGGTTCGACCGGCTTCTTTGCCGTCACATACCGCACCTCCAGAATATCATCGATCTTCTTGACCGGCGAAACGTCGATCACAGCTTCAGAAGACTTCGCCGTCCCGGAAGCTACCGGTGCATGCGGTTTCCGGATCTCCTCTCTGCCGTTTAACCGCACAATGGAAATAACCCACTGACGAAACTGCGCATTGACCTGATACGCTGTAGAAAGGGCAAGTGCCACCAGGAGCACCGCAACAGCTACCCGGCGCCATGCCGACGACTTCGCATTTCTTCCCGTAATGATTCGCACTGTTTTCCCAAAATCTCTTTCTAAGACACCATCAATACAAGAATCCGTTTCCGCCAGACATTCCTCGATAAACCGGTCTTCAATCTCCCCATAGGCACGCAGTAATTTATCGGTCATCGCCATAGCCTCCCTTCCTCAGATGCGCTCTCAGCTTCCGATTCTCCCTTCTAAGGATCGACTTGACCGAGTTGATATTCATATTCATATCCGCCGCAATCTGAACAACAGAGTCCATGAAGAAATATCTCCTGACCAGGATCCTTCTCTGTTTCGCCGGCAATTGTTCCAGGAAAGCATTGATCTGTTCCGTCAGTTCCCCCAACTCGATCCCCTCCGTCAGATTTGGCGTATTGGAAAATGTTTCTTCCAGCTCTTCCAAGGAGACCGTCTGCTGCCGGCTTCGTTTTCCTGCCAGATTATAGTCCAGCCGGTTCATCGCGATATTCCTTGTAATCTTACAGAGAAATGCCCGGAAATAAGACGGACGTTCCTCCGGAATGCGGTTCCATACCGCAAGATAAGTATCCTGCACACATTCCTCTGTGTCCTCTCTGGAATGTAGAATGTGCTCCGCAATATGGCTACATAATTTGTCGTATTTCTTTTTCGTTTCCCGGATCGCTTCCTGCGAGCGCGACCAGTACAGTTCAATAATATCCGTATCTTCCATGCAGTTTCTCCTTTCGCCGTCCATCCCATAAGTAGGAATATACGGCGAAAAAGTTTCACTTCCCCTCATCATCCCCTTAAAAATGATAGGCATCTACCCATTCCTTCATAAGCGTTTCCTGCCTTTTCTGCAGCTTCGCAGTACGAGCTTCATCCTCCCCGTCATCCTGCGCCACCATATACAAGGAATAGGTGACTCCGTCTCTGGTAAGATATGCGTTTTTCTTATAAAACATATATTTCCCGGTTCTGGAGCTGCTGTCCACGACCAGCCACTCGTCTCCGTCTGCGGATTTTAATTTTGTCTGTTGATATTCCACATTGCCGTCCTCAGAAACGCCTGTCTGACCAGCATCTAAATGGGAACCCTTAAAAAATATCTCCTCCCACTGCTGCAATCGGATATGATCGATCTCATATTTATGCTCGAGCATCACCTGATCCATCGTCACATCACGTTCTCCCCTCACGCTCGCATACAACGACACCGTTATCTCGGATGACCTATAATTCCAGTCTGCCGTCACCAGCTTATCATACCCAATAAAATCAACTGCCTTCTTATCTGAGTCAAAAGTCTTCTGACAATAGCCCGGCATTTCGTCGGTATACGCAAAGTCCATATTTTTGTTCTGTTCAATGATCGTTTCCTTCATGCTGTCAAGCTGACCATGAAGCTCGTTAAAGTCGACCTGCTGCTTATCCCACTTCACGGTATAGCCGGAACCACTATCGCCGGAGTGCTTCTCGCTCACAAATATTCCGAGCTTCTGCGCCGCATATACGGCTGTTCCCATCGCCAACAGGATCACCAGAACAACCGCTGCTGCCTTAAGCGGGAAATACGCCTTTTTCTTTCGGGAAGAACACTCTGCCCAGGATTGTGTCAGAAAACGGTCATCAATACCGGAAAGATATTCCAATCGATTTACTTCCTTCATATGCGATATCTCCCTTCTAAATAATTCTTAAGTCTCTTTCTCATTCGAAACAGACTGCTTTTGATCCTGCTCGCTCCATAACCGGTCTGTCCGCACAATTCCTCGATCGATTCTCCGAACCAATAACGATGCACAAACAGATAACGGTCCTGAGCCCGCTCCTTTTCCAGAAATTCATTGATCAACTCCGTCAATAAGCTTTCCTGTTCCACCTTATCCGGAATAATGTTTTGAAGCTCATTCGACAATTCCACAACCTCAGCTTTACGTTTCTGCCGCTCCATACTTCTGATCATATTGAGTGCCTTATTTCTGCATATTCTGGCGCTGTACGCAAATAAATTGTCCGGCCTGTTCGGCGGAATACTGTCCCATACGGCAAGCAGTACATCATTCATGCATTCCTCCGCATCCTGTGCAGAAACAAAATGACCTGCCAGCATTTTCAGCTTCGCCGCATACTGATCCTGAAGTGCCTTTATGCCATCCTCTTCCCGGTTCCATAGCATTGCTATGATCTGTTTTTCATCCATAGAATACTCTCCCTTCTACTTATAAAGACACTTTTTCTGACCGACAGGTTTCTCTTGTTAAAATTTAAAAGTGAAATTTGAAATTTTTATTCTTCATCTCCTTCAACAGTTTCTACTCTTCATAATAATTGGTGTATTGTTCAAAAATCTCCTTTACCCTTCCATATGCCGCTTTCGGACGACGATATTCATCCACAACCCCCTTATTATTCATTTCTCTCGGACGACCTGCAAACCATTCACTGCTCACCCGCACATCACAAAACTGCCAAATATAAACACCCATGCTTTCTGAAAACTTCAAGCATTCTGACACCTGTTCAGACAGCGCATCTGCCTGATATTCCTCTGTCCATTTTCCGTGATAAGCATTATGACAGCCATACAAGCCTCCTGCTCCGATCTCGGAAACAATAAAAGGCTTACCCTTTCCATTTCCGTCCTCGACGATCCAGTCATATACCTCATTTAAATAATCGCGGACCGGCTTGTCCACATACCATCTTGGATATAGATTGCAGGAAATAACATCCGGCAGATCAAAGCAGATATCACCGAAAAATTTGCAGCTCGCAAATGTACATGGTCTGCTGTCATCCATTTCCCGGATCAGCCGGAACTGCTTCTCATAACAGGAACGCCCAAACAATGTTTCACTCGCACATTCATTTAAAATTCCCCAAATAAAAATACATGGATGATTGTAATGATAAAATATCATTTCCCGGATAACCTGTTCCGCCTGCTCCTCAAACAATGGATGTTTCATCCTATCTTCTTCCAGGCCGCGTGCATGATTTTCTTCCCAGACCAGAATGCCAAGCTCATCACACAGATCTAGAAATATTTCATCGTTCGGATAATGTGCCGTCCGAATGGAATTTGCTCCCATCTGCCGTATTAAAACCAGATCATTATATATTGTCTGATACGGCAGCGCACATCCATAATCCGGATGATCTTCATGACGGCATACTCCCTTGATCCGAAGCTTTTTCCCATTCAGCAAAATGTATTTACCCTGAACACATATCTCACGAAATCCAAAGCGTTCAATCAGATCATCGATCACTTCATCCTCTCGCAGCATTTGCAATTCCACCTGATACAGCACCGGCGTCTCCGGACTCCACTCCTCAATCCCATCGATCTTCAAATCGGTACAAAATTCATAATGTTTTTTAGCAGTATCTGTAAGTTTCCATTCAAAAGCAGTATCTTTTATTTTTCCTTGAATGGTAATATCCTCGTCGTTCTGTCTGATTTTCAGTACATTGACTGCTGCCTTAACCTGAACATGCCATTGTTCATTTTCGCGATATGTTTTCACATGAACATATTCCAAATACAGATCACTGAGTTCTTCTACGACAACACCTCTTGATATTCCGCCGTAAGACATATAATCGTTCGGAACATGAAGCGCACTGTCTTTATGAAAACGATTATCCGCCTTGATCTCCAGCATATGTCTGCCCGGTTCCAAATCACTGACAACGACGGAAAACGGCGTATAGGCATTGTAATGATGTCCAATCTCATGTCCGTCCAAATAAACCGTTGCGGTATGGCTCACACCTTTACACTCGATCCGCACATTTCCCTGTGCCTGAAAAGTTTTACGATAAATCCCCTCTCCTCTGTAATCTGCAAAAAGCGGATGGTTCTCCCAGCAGCCCGGCACAGCAACCGGAAACTTCTGTCCTGCATAATTTCCTGCACATGGTTCAAATTCCCATAAACTTTCGGTTAATTCCATTTGCTTTCTCACATCATGTGTCTTAAATGTCCGAATCATTTGATTCAATGCCTCCCTTCTTTAAAGCAAGTTCTAATCATAAATAATTTTTTATCCTCATAAATAGTTCATATTATCTCCGGTCTCATCAACCACAAGTCCTCTTACACCAGCAGCGAATAATATTCCCACGGCCAGATGACATCATCAAAACAGTTTTCCATATATTCCCAAATATCATCATCCGCATATCCCATCATCCGAAAGATCACACATACACTTTCCCGCAGCTCCCCATAGGAAAGCATGCCTTTTCGCTGTTGCAAAAACAAAACCTGCAGCAACACCGCATACTCCATTGCCATCCATTCTAACTTCACAAGAATATCCAGAACCTGCTCCGTTCCCGGCGTGATCAGTGCCGATGATATCTCCTCCGCAAACAGATTTCGAAGATGCTTCTCAAAAGGTTGAATCTTCTGCCGAAAATCATCCCATTCCTTCGTCTGCCTGTTATCTAATTGCTCTGCTGCATCCGCAAGCGGCAGCAAAAAATCCGTATAAATATTTTGTCTGCGGTATATCTCAGAAACATCCAGAAAGAGCAGATTATATTCTTCCATTCGATCGCTTGTCATTTCGTCATTATCGCCGATCGCATCCTGAATCTCCTTAAGATCTGTCGCATTCTTATAAGCTTGGAGCTTCTCCTCCAGGCTTCCATTCTCTTCCAGTTCATTCAGATCCTTTACGATCAGAAAACAGATTTCCAAAGCAGTATTTAACTTGACTCCCTTTGTAGTTACAATTTCCAACAGCCAGTCCCTGATTTCAAATAATATCGGATTTATTTCAGCGATCTCTCCACACGTCATTTTGCTTTCTTCCCGTTCCTGAAGCTGAAAAGATTCCTGCTGCCACAGCAGATCTAACACTGCCGGACAGCCCGGTGTCAGCGCACGCTCAATCCTTCCGTTGTATATGTGCTCCTCTCTCGGAAAAGTCTGACAGGTGTGCGAAATCGCCTGATCTCCATCCCTGATGACAATTTTGCATAACTTCTCATCATTTAGAAACGGACACATCCCATCCTGTCCAAGTGCAATAACATATCCGTCCTCACCCTGCTTCACATGACTTTTCCATTCCTCGTCCCATCGAAAAAATGTCTCATCATCTACTGCAATACGCCACTGCATGCAGCAGGTCGTGGGACATTTCGATGCGGTACATTGAAATTGTTCATAATAATCCGGTTGATATAATTTCATAGTAATCTCATATTCCTTTCTCAACCCTAATCTATCTTTCTTCGCAAGCTGTCGGAAGATCCCTGTTTTAAAAGCAAAAAATCTGCGCAGATCATTTGCTTTCATCCAAAAGGAAATTACCTGTGTAAAATACTACAAGCCTTCGTCGTAAATCTTCGTAATTGCCGCCTGTGCTTCCTCCATCTCATGCTTCTTCCGAAAACGCTCACGATCCTCCAGAATTGCAAGCATTTCATCAACCACCATTTCCACGCTCGGATTCGTCATCCGATACAGATACCCCAGCATTCGCGTCGCAGTATAATCGGTGTTCATATATTTATATGCAATCTCACGACATAACTCTTCCGGAAAATTCTTGTCCATCAGTGCCCGATACACCTCCGCACTGCGCGAGGAATTTTTATTACTTCTATCCATCAAATCGTCCTCTCTTTAGAATCGTATATTTCTACTTTGTAATTATTTTCTGATCACTTCTTTCCCAGCATCGTTAGTAATAATAATTTGTTCATCATCTTTCCACTGAACAGAATTAACGGAATTTAATTTCACCCTCTGTGTTTTTACCTTTATGTATTTATCTCCTCTTTTCGCCAAAATCACGACATGAAACTTCTGTGTCTCACCATCCTTCAAATACTTTCCAACAACGATCGCAATATCACCATTTGTATGATTCACAGCAATATTTGTAATCCGTTCCTTCTTCTCGGTTTGATACAAAAGCTTATCTTCCGAATTAAGAAGTTTATGGTTCCCTGAATCGCCAGATGTCGCTTCCACATACGCAAGAGAATCCAGCGTATCGCCAAAGGCATAGCTCGAACAATATTTTTCCAGAAGAAGCTCCTGCGTAGATGCATCGTAAACACTCATACAGCCCATAAACGGACTCACATGAGAAAAAGCAACTATCATCTTGTCATCAGGCCACTCCAGAGACATAATTCCCGTTGCCAGATGCGGTTCAACCGTAATCGTTTGGGTCTTGTCTGTCGCCCGATCCTGAATATATAAAAGCTGACTGTCGTCTTCGCAGACATACGCATTATAGCTTTTCTGTGTAGACACTGCAGACAAGACAGTTTGTGATGCGGATGCATCTTTTACTTTGTTATTCACTGATGTCACTGCCCGGTTGCCAGTTTCATCATTGACAAAGGTTTGTTTAGAAATCCGCTTGTCCTGATGAATCTCTGTCTGCTTTATTCCGGACGCGCCGGTTATATTTGTATTCTTAGTTGTAACCAGAGTTATGGCTGCGAGAATAACGCAGATACCGGTCACGGTGTAAAGCTTGGTCTTTTTCATTTGGATCTCCTTTAATGATGTTAGCTTATTTTTAAACTATAAATCAAATAATGTGTTGTATTACACTGCTTTTACTCACAAGAGGTTATTTAATGTTTTCATATCTTCCAGACTTAACTTACCTTGCGCGTGCATATCTTCCAACGGACCATTTCGAAAACAATAATGTACGACAAATCTTGCAAATAAGTCCACATCAACATTTTCGAAAAAAAGTTCCTTCATTTCTCTATTTCAAGCATCAAGTAATCCTACTATAGCACAATCTGTTAAAAATAAATAGAGATATTCTCATATCAATCCTTTCAAATTTCTCAAACATCCTTTGATATCTATTTTGATTACTCTAATATATGTCACCCTAAAGTTTCAAATCCCAGAATCAAATTCTTTACTATTTCAAAAATCCCCATACCAGGCAAAAGCTTAGCCCGGTATGGGAACCCATTATTCTAATATTATATTACAAGCGTAAGCTCTAATAAATCGTCATATCCAATTTTCTAAAAATATCTGCATCTTGCTCTAGTGAGATTATCTTGCTGTAAATTTCTAATTCAAAGTTATCAGCGACTCTTTTACCAAAATTCGATTCTATACTTTCAGTAATATCTACAATATCATAGATTGCTTTCCGTTTTTGTTGCTATTCTTGCTGATATCAGACGAATATTCTCTTTCCGTTCTGTATATACAACAAAAATCACATCATTAACCATTCCAATTTTGTATATGAATTTGTCCAATAGCTATATTCAATGTTTCCGAATAGAATGATAGAGAAACACCGTTCCGGCACCCAATAATAAAACAGCTATTATTAAAATACAAGCCAACGGGAACCGCAAAATATAATCTGCCGAATTTGTAAAACACTCATGATAATTTCTAAACTCGAATGCTTGATACCATTTTGCAAATAACGGCATCAATAAAACAAATATCCCGCCTATCAGGATACATGTTATTGAGATACACCTTTCAATAATACTGCCATTACTATTTTTCTTATCCGTATTGTGATTATTTGTGTCCTGACCATTATCGTCATCTACCTCATCCTTCATAAGATAATCCAACGAGCAGTCAAAATATCTTCCTAATTTGACCATATTTTCCATATCAGGAATCGTCCCCATTTCCCACTTGGAAACAGCCTGTCTGGAAACATTCAGTTTTTCTGCCAGCTGCTCCTGTGATAATCCGTTCTGTTTTCTTAATCTCTGTAATTTTTCAGCAAACGTCATAGCATGCATCCCCTTTCTGTTTTTCAGTGTAATTACAGTATATCTTTATCTCTCGATCTATCTACCATCTGAACCTTGCAAATCCGCAATTCAAGGTTACATTCCGGAAAATACTGCCGATTTATACACTTCTGCTATAAATCAGATTATGATAGGTACATCCACAACATTGCAGTCACCTCTGTTTTGATTTTATACCCTTTTATAAATAATAGGAGCATCATATCCAAATGTACGTTTTCCATTCACTTCCATACTCTCCGATACTTCCAGACATGTATCAGAAAATTTCTCCCATAACCGAAATATCATTACCGGCGAAAACTGGCTTACACTGCCTCCTTCCCATGTACCATCCTTTTCGTGATACAAAGCCGGAGTAAATTTTTCTGACTTTTTCAATGCACTGTATTTTACATTTTTCATTGTTTCGTAGGAAAATGTCTTTTTATCCTCTCCTTCCGGAATTTCATAGGAAGAAAGCATAATCCCATCATCCTGCTCTGTCAACAAAAACAAATGTGGCGAAGAATGACGTTTTCCTTGGCTTTGATAATAACTTTCTTCCACAATGAATATGCCGGAAAAATCTGCCGGAAGATCTTGTATTTTATTGTTACACGGTGTATTAACATGCTCCGCATATGGATATATCTCTCCTGCTTCCTTCATTTTTTGAAATTGTTCCTGATTATCAAAGTGACCTGTCATCATTTTAATAAACTGCTCAAGTTTAGATATATTTTCTGTATGGCTCATATAGTTCTCCTCTCTCGACGATATTTTCTCTCATTATACACCCATCCATATGAAAAAAAAAGAATATTATCTTTCATACTATCCACATAAGTTTTCATGATAAACTCCCTGCTTAAAACGTGAACGAGAGAAACGTCCACAGCAGACAGATCAATGAATAATCGAAAAGTAGCATGTTTTTTTGCCGGAGTAGGTGGAATTGATTTAGGCTTTGAACAGATCGGAGCATTTGAAGTCGTATACGCAAATGAGATTGACAAATACCCTATTGCCACCTACGAAAACAACTTTAATATCAGAGCAGACTGCCGTGATATTAACACAATAAATGCGAGTGAAATGCCAGAATCTGATGTAATGGTTGGTGGATTTCCTTGTCAAGCCTTTTCGCTTGCCGGATATAGACAGGGATTCGATGATGAAAAAGGACGAGGAACGCTATTCTTTGAAATGATGCGTATTATTAGGGAAAAGAAAGCAGCCGGACACCAACCCAAAGTTGTATTCTTTGAAAATGTCAAGAATCTGGTTGGACACGATCACGGCAATACGTTTCAAGTCATTCAAGAACAATTAGAATATCTGGGATATCATATAAAAACAAAGGTTCTCAACGCAATGGAGTACGGAAATGTACCACAGAATCGGCTCTCACCAAAAGCAAGACAGTATTTCCAAGCGATGACAGCCTCTTAAAAATGCTCTATCCGGCTACTATGGACATCACTAAAAAATGGACCGGACGCCGCAGGGACTGGTCCCAGATACGAGCCCAGCTGGAAACCTACTTTGAAGAACGGCTGGAAAAAGCAGAATTCTAGGGAAATCTATTTGACATGTGCATTTATACCTGTATAATGCCAGCCCTTGTACCTTTTCCAACTTTGCTTACTTTAGCTGCAGTCTTCGCAACTTTAGCTGTTTTCGCAGGTACTTTCGCTACATAAGAACCCGGTACTCCCGGAATAAGAGAGGCTGCATCCCATAGTAAATATCCCTCATTTTCCCATGACGGATTTGTACACATTGAGTAAATACTATCTCCCAGACTCACTATATCAAATATGGTCTCCCAAATATTCACCCACTCGGATCTACCCTATTTACCCCATCATTTCCGCAGTAAGTATACAAGTGTAAACTCAGGGCATCTTCCTCATCACCTGTATAGGTATCCCTTGTTAGAAATCTTCCCAAGTACGGCTGGTAATACCTGGCTCGGAGATAAATGGCATCCGTCTCCTTATCGTAGTGTTCACCACAATAGCGGAAAGGATTCTCATCCTTTCTATCCGGGTTCACTTCATTCCCGAAGGAATCATACTCATAGGTCTTGATGACTTTGCCACTTTCATCCGTCAACTGTACCACATCGCCATGAGGATTTTTGACATAATACTGCTTCTCTGTTCCTTCTCCCTGATCCGCATATACAAGGTCATTTCCACAGATATATCGCTTCTGCACCTTGCCGCTGTCAGAGAGTTCCATTACCAGTTAATCCCCGTCCCAGACAAAAACTGTTTTTTCTCCATTCACAGTCTTGCTAGTACGCAGTCCCTCGGCATCGTAAGTATAGTTTACCTTATCCATCTTTCTGTCACTGTTCCCAGGGCGCCCTGGTCTTTACTCTATGCCTCGCCACCCAAACTGGTATCATACCATTTTAGGTGGCAGGTGACAACTGCCCTGCGCTAGAGGACGCATAAATGTGATTCTGTACAATTGCACTCATTTGTGCAAGTGGTTGTGCCGGAGTAACACCAAGAAATCTATTTTCCACGGCATTCCGCCATGGTTCTGTAAGACTTGTCATTGATTGAATATTGGTTGCAGTTAACTTGAAAGCCTCAAATACTTAAACATATCCTGAACAGAATATTTATTAGTTTCATTCATTTTATTGTTTATTTTTTTTGTTTTATTTACATTCACTTCAAATCCACCTATTTTATTTTGTTCGTAAATTATAGCCTTATGAAGTTCTAAATCTGTTATTCCGCCTAATATCAATAAAAAATCTTCCCTACCATCATTATTTATATCCTTAAACAAAAAATCATTTACCCTAAAATCACTCGGAAACACCACTGATTCAGAAAAGTCGTAC
>NZ_DBLXSO010000028.1:0-36871 GCF_057878315.1 Jutongia sp.
TTTGTTTTAGAAAATGAGATATGTACTTTGGATAGCGTAAAAAATATAAAAGAAGGTACTATTCAATTTATATATAATAATTTTATATGTAAATATTTACTAGATTTGTAAAAACAAATTTCTTCTTGATGGAATGTGTTAACTATTTTCTTTTCTAACTCGTCGACAATGTTATATTTTTTCTGAAAAGAAGAAACTGCTAGGAATAGGAGATGATTTTTATGAGTTCATTATTTGATGATTTAAAAGAGGGACTTGAAGAAGGTTGCTTCATATTCTTGCATCAGGAGAGGATGCGGAATATATAGTTGCAAAGTGATTTTTTCAAAGAATTGTAAAGTTCCATCGTTATTGACTATCAGTATGACGTTGCTTGAATTTTTAAAATTCACAGGAGAGATGATTGGTTGCATAATATCAGTTCTTGTGAAAAATTAGTTTTGCCAAATGATAAAAAAGATAAGCACAGGCAGTTGTTGCCTGTGCTTGATTTCGTTTTTAGACTGTTATTTAATAACTAAGACTTCCCATACCAAGGATGGTAATTCGCCCATAATATTTCTTATGTCCGGAAAATAAAATATGAATTTTGCCTGAGAAATCAGTTAATTCGTGAACTATGACTAAAAAATTGACGCAGATCAGTAGGATTTCCGAAAAATCTTTGCTTTGCAATGCCTTGATAAATACGCATCCGCACGACTGAGCCCCATAGGTGGGTTCAGCTATTTCGGACGGCACGCTCCCGCTACCACTGCACCACGCAGCGGTACATAACGCCCCGGATATTCAATAGAGTATCTATATCATTTGCATAATCCGGGGCGTAAATACCGGCGGGTGCAAGTGCCTTTCGAAACATCTGATTCCCACCTCGGGGCGAGTACGGCAGGATGCGTTTATCGAAAATCAAAGCAGCAAAGCAATTAGAGTTTTCGAAATCCGTAAGTGACAAGACAATTTTTTTGTCATAGCTCACGGATTTTTGATATATTGGCAGGCAAAATATGATTTCTAAATAACCAGACATAAGAAATATTATGGTCATACATCAATTTGAGGTATGGGAAGTCTTAGTTAATAATATTACAGATTAGAAAGTATAAAAGCTCGACGGTTCTGAGAAATCTGCAGAACATCCATTGCCTGCTCGGCAGAGAAGTTAAGGAATTTCATAATACTGCGAACATTGTCTAAAAATAGTTGATTTTGAGTTTAAGCCAGCTTATCGAAATTTTGTTGATTTTATGGCACGAAAAACAGACTATTGGAATTCGGTGTGTCAGACTAAATTCCATCAGCCATATTTAAAAATGTTAAATGCTTATTTCCAGTCTGACAGCAGATTTCGATCGGTTAATTGGTAGCCTTCAATATAAAGATCCAACGCTTGCAAAAAGTTATAAAAGGTTATAAAACAAATAAAAAGTTATAAAAGAATATATTTGATGTTGGGGTCAAAATACCTTTTGCCCCCAACTGATGCTACGGATTGCTTCATTGCAAAGCAATTCTCGCAATCCTACAAACACCTCCAATCCCGCACATTTGCAAGCAAATCTGCTTCTTGTCGGTGTTTGGCGGGTCAAGACACCAGATAACAATTTGTATGCAAACATACATTGCTATCTGCTTTTGACCCTTGCATCATATATTTGCAATAATCTCATAAATTTAAAAAAGCAGGGAAAGGAGTCTTAGTCGTGAATAATAATCCATTTACCCTTGCCTTTGGGAAAAAGCCTGTTCAGTATGTACCACGTATTGCCCAGACCAATCGGATCGTTGAGGAATACGTGGCAGTTCCGGCGGTGAATCAGATATACATGGTCACAGGAGTCCGGGGTTCGGGAAAGACGGTGATGATGACCAACATTGCGGGGATTCTTTCCGAACGAAATGACTGGATTGTTGTCGAATTAAATGCGACCAGAGATTTGCTGCAAAGCCTTGCGTCTAAGCTATATGCGGTTCCGAAGCTGCATGAATGCTTTTTGAAAGCCAGACTGGATTTTTCTGCGTTCGGTCTTGGAGTTACTATTGAAAATGCAGCACCGGTGACGGATGTAGAAGATATGGTAGCGAAAATGCTGGATCAGATACGGAAGCAGGGAATGAGGCTGCTGATCACAATTGATGAGGTGGTATACTCAGAACAGATGAAAGTATTTGTGAGTGCTTTTCAGATTTTCATGCGGCAGGACTATCCAATCTTTTTGTTAATGACAGGACTGTATGAAAATATATATGAATTGCAGAATGATAAGTCGCTGACCTTTCTATATCGGGCACCCAAAATTATTCTGGAGCCGTTAAGTCTGACAGCAGTGTGTCAGCACTATATGGATATATTCCGGTTAGACAAAGAAAGTGCAGGAAAAATGGCTGCGCTTACGAGAGGATATCCGTTTGCATTTCAGGTGCTTGGATATCTTTACTGGGAACATCGGGATACAAAAACCGTGCAGGAGATATTGCCGGAATATGACCAATATCTGGAGGAATATGTATATAGTAAAATATGGTCGGAAATGTCGGACAAAGACAAAGAAATCATGCAGCAACTGGCGGAAAGTGGAGAAATCAAGGTAAAAGATCTCAGAGAACAGCTGGAGATGAGCTCGGAGCAGTTTTCCGTGTACAGAGAGCGGCTGAAACGAAAAGGCGTGATCGACACGAGGAAATATGGAAAGATTTCCATGGCATTGCCAAGGTTTGAAGAATTTATCCAAATGAGAATGTTTTAATAGACGACTAAGACTTCCTGCAGCCGGGAATGGAACCCACCCTGGAGGCTCAAGCCGTCCAGATGCGTATTCATCGAAACATTGCAAAGCAAAGATTTTTCAGAAAACCTAACGATCTGCATCAATTTTCAAACTCAGTCTCCCAGAGCAGTCAAACTTCAGAGGCAAAAATCATAATCCAATTTTCCGAACATAAGAAATATTATGGGTATACCTCGATTTTTTGGCGGGGGCAGGAAATTTTAGCAGATCAATTTAAGAGAAAATCAAAACAGGCACCCTTGCGGGTGCCTTTATTATTCCTTACGTTTATTCCCAATCCATTAACTTCTTAGCGGCTGCCACGACAAGCTCGGAAACCTTCTGATGTGTTGCTTCCGTAGGATGCCAGAAGGTGCCGATACCATCCTTTTCTTCGTCCTGCAGTGGAAGCTGCAGATACTTGATGGCAACATCCTCGTTGGCTTTGGAATATTCCTTGACGGCATGCTGAACCGTTGAGCAGAGCGTCTGGTCCATGGTGCCGTGCATGCACAGGATCTTTGCCTGCGGGTGCTTCGCATGAATGTTGCGGAGAAATCCCTGATAGACAAGACTGAAAGCCTTTTTGCGCTCCGGATAATTCTTCGTATAGCTGGCGTCGTTTGTACCGAGATATACGGTGATCAGATCCGGCTCAAACCGCGTGTGATCCCATTTCTCCCAAAGAGAAGGAGGTTCGTGAAAAAACTGCTGGCAGCAGCCGGCGTCCGTGTACTCGTAGAGCATCGGGACAAGCCAGGAATCATCTGCCTGATCGCCATCGCCGATGTATGCCGAGATCACCCCCTTGCCATTCCAGGCAACGATTTCGAAATCGGTGTCCAGTGCGCGGGCGGTCTTAACGGAGTAAGACTTTGTCGGGTTCTCTACGGCTGTGTTGTGAAGCTCATCAGAAGCGCTTCCCTCTACGCCGTAGCCGCAGGTGATTGAATCACCAATGATCTGGATCTTACGCTTCTTCGGTGCAGGTGGCGGTAACAGCTCCTCGGTATCAATGATCAGTTCCTCGATACCGCAAATAGCATATTCCGGTTCGCTGTATTTCATGATCGTAATAGTGACCGTCTCCGGTATCTCTGATTCGAAGAGATCCACGGTCTGTCTCAGCCTGGTCAGCTCCACGCGCTTCGCAGGTTCGCTCGCATCGTTGATAAAAATACCGATCCAGGCGTGGTGTTCCTCTGGCCAGTCCGCCGGATCAGAAATGATCACAGCCTGTGCTTTCTGACCGGTAAAACAAAAAGATATGGAAGTGGCAGAGTATCCCAGATAACGGACATTATCGCGGAAAATTGTTCTGCCGCTGACTTTTACATGATCTTCGGTTGGCAAAAAATGCATTTTGTCCTCCATTCTGAAGTGATCTTCGTGAAATATGTACGACTGCAGTGCTTGAAAGAAAGAATACACAGTCGCATATATCTATTTTAACACCTCATAAAAAGTATGACAAGCAGATTGACACATATTCCGTCAAATGATATCATGGAGATTGGTATAGCGAAAGTTATCTTCGCTGTACTTGTGGTGAAAATTAGAAAAGAGAGGTTTTAGAAATGGGATTACTGCAGGACTGGAGAGAGTACGCATATGGCGTAGATATTAATTCAAAGGCAGGCCAGGCAATCTGGGCAAAGTATTTTAACGAAGAGAAGGCTGTATATGAGCAGCTTCTGGCGAATCCGGAGGAGGTTGTTTCCGGCACCGTGAAGGAGCTCGCTGACAAATATAACATGGAATTGAAGTATATGGTTGGTTTTCTGGATGGTATCAATGAGAGCCTGAAGACACCAAATCCGATCGAGGATATGGATGAGAACTCACAGGTAAGTCTTGATATTGATCTGGAGCAGCTTTACTATCACATGGTAGAGGCAAAGGCTGACTGGCTGTATGAGCTTCCGGCATGGGACGAGCTTTTAACTGCAGAGAGACGGAAGGAACTCTATATGGAGCAGAAGAAATCCGGTACGATCGTTAAAGAGAAGAAAGTGGGCAGAAATGATCCATGTCCATGCGGCAGCGGCAAGAAGTATAAGTTCTGCTGTGGAAGAGCTTAACAGACGGAATCGGAAGAATGCAGAGCAAAATAAAAGCCATCCATGAATGGATGGCTTTTAAATATCATTTACAGTAACTGCATCTGGACATCTTTTGTTAATACATCCGTGTAGCTGTAAGAAACCGTCTGGGTTGTGGAATCCAAATCATTCACGATTTCAACCAGAAAGATGCTTGGATATGTTTTACAAATGGTTCCTTCGGTGATGTCAATCTTATGTCGACCGCGATTTGAACGGATTTTAACTTTGCTGCCAATATTCATACCTACAGAACGTCTAACCTTATTGATATCGGACTGACTCATAGTTTGCCTCCTTTGATTACGGGATTGTCATGAATCAAAATATGGGGGATGATTCGATAACAATCGTTAGCAGTACAGTAAAATGTTACCACGAAACCGTGAAAAAGTCAATATTAGGCACTATATGTAGATGTAAAAAATGTCGTTTATAACAAAATATAGGGAGTAAGAAAATGCAGCATATCATGATAGATCTGGAAATGAATAAAATAGAAAAGCAGTGGCGAGGCAAGAACAAGCTGTCCAGCGAACTGATAGAGATCGGAGCCGTACGAATGGACGATCACTTTGAGGTGGTGGATACATACCAGAGTTATGTGAAGCCGGAGTTTGGAACGATGGATGCCGTGATCATTGATCTGACAGGGATCACTGACGACAAGGTCAAGGATGCACCCGGATTTGCCGAGGCAATGGATGATTTCACCGAGTGGATCGGACCGGGGGAGACACAGTTTTATTCCTGGAGTATGTCCGACATCCGTCAGTTCCAGCACGAAGCAATATTTAAGAGTTATCCGGGAACGATCATTCAGCAGATGGAAGAGAACTGGACGGACTTTCAGGAGGAGTTTCGGAGACTTCTGGGACTTCACCACCGCATCAAGCTCTCCTATGCCGTATCGGCGGCGGATTATGAGTTCCAGGGGGCACAGCATACGGCACTGGCAGATGCGGTCAATACCGCGGAGATCCTGCGGTTGTCCAAGGATCCGGAGCGTTTCCTGACGGTGATGAAGCCGGTGCTTGATCTGGTCAGCAAGGAGCGCAAGGAGCAGACACTGATGGATATGTGTCCGGACTTTTTTGCCGCATTTATGGAGGCAGCGGAAAAGGACGCCGATGAGAAAACGGATGGGGCGAAAGCAGATCAGGCTGACTGACCTTTCGTGAGGAATGAGTCTGTGAAAAGATCGGGACGACCGGGCTTTCAAAGTAGAATACCCCAATGAAACAAGAAAGGGCAGAGAGCTTGCTTTTACAGCAGGAACCTCTGCCCTTTTTGGGATAATCTCTTAGGAGTTATTTCACAACAGTAAGACGAAGCCTTGCCTTATGTCCGTTGTAGGTTTTCACCGTTAATGTGGTCTTTCCGCGGTGGCGGGCTGTCACACGCCCTGTCTTTGATACCCGGGCAACCCCTGGATGGGAAGAATGGAACGTTAGCTTATTGCTGGCGGAACCGGAGGAAAGCTTTACCTTAAGTGTGAAATGTCTGCCTTTCTTCACGGTTTTCCGGTTCTTCGCCGGTTTAAACTTCACCTTGGAAGGGGCTTTCTTAATATTGAAACGATATAAATAGGATGTTTCTCCGTCAGATACAAGGATGGAAGATTTGCCGCGTCTTCGTGCGGTAACCTTGCCGGATGCATCAACGGTCAGCAGCGATGGATCATTGCTTGTGTAGCTTGTATAGCTGTCCGGAATACGGTAGGTTTCTCCTTTGCCGAGCTTGATCGTCTTTACAACAGAAGGCAGTTCGGCAACATCCCCTGTGGTGTTCGAGGTGAAAGCCTTGACGCATACATTGTTGTAGCCGACAGCGGCTGTATCAAGCCAGCGCATCGTGCTGTCCGGAGCGGAAGTCTTTTGCTTCGTGAACAGATAGCTTTCGCCAAGACGGGAGCCGTAGCTGATATTTAAAGAGGAATCCGTGCTGTCGCGCCCCTCCAGAGGAACATATACATTTGTAGAGCCGGACTGAACATAGGTCACAACCACAGAGAACTTCTCGCCGGCAGCAAGATTGACCGGCGTTGTCAGCGTAGCTGTATGGTAACCGTTCTGCCCTGCAATGCCGGTAGTCGTGCATTCGCTCACCAGCGTACCGTCGGTCGGACCGGAGTCAACGCCGCGGTAAACCTCGATCCGGTAAGGCTGATTATCGGTCAGCGTATAGAACGACACGGCCTTTAAGGTCTGATCAGAAGTACCGGTTGCTTCAAAGATATTGGCAGCCTTCAGATTGTGGGAATTGGAATAGTTTGCGGTTCCCCAGCCGAATCCGTCATACTGGTAAATGTGGTCGTAATTGCCGGCAGATTCTACCAGAAAACTCGAGCAGTCGCAAATGGACTGATCATAATAGGAAAGCCAGAAATAACCGTTATCCCCGGAGGAAGTGCCGTAGCTGTTCGCAATCAGCCATGCCCCGTTGCCTGCCGGCGTTCTGGAGAAATTGGATGCAGAGAAATTGTCATCCCATCCAACGATTGTGACGCTGTGGTTCGCATTTTTCACGGCCTGTGCACCGGAATAGTAGGTCTGGTAATAAGCATGGCCATTCGCAGACGGATGAAGAAATGTTTTGTCAAAAAACAGCGACACAGACATCGCCCCATGATCCAGAATAGACTGCTTCATCTTCGGGATAATGGATGCATCTGTATAGTAATACTGCTTGCCGATCGTATATTCATCGTAATTATAGACATTCTGCAGATGCGCGTAGGAATCATAACGCAGGCTTCCTTTCTGCACCATGGAATACGCCATCGAAGTCACGTCAGCTGTGGTGGCGCCGGAAAACGGAGCCGTGCTTTCAAGCTCCGGACCGGACCATTTCGCCAGCGTGAAGGTTGCAAGGATCGCAGAACCGCCATTATCATAAGGAAGAGTACCGGACACACTGCCGTATGCAAATGGATTTGGGAAAAACGAAGTATTTGTATCGTTATCTGCAGAGGAAATACCATCCCAGTAGGTAGGATCCTCTGCAAGTGTTGACGGATGATAGGAAAACCATGCAAGGTGGCTTTCTGAAAAATCAACGGAATCCGCCGGGAACAACCCGTTCTTGATACAGTTTGACTCGATCGTCTTGATCGCTGAAAATGCCCAGCAGCAGCCGGTAGATCCCTGATCCCTGATCGGGGTGGTAAGTCCCTGCTCCCGCAGATCATAGCGCACAGGAAGCTCAGAAGCTTTCTTTAGACGGCTTCCGGAGGCATCTGCGGACTCGTCCGTATAAACATTGCCGGAGGCATCCTCGAAATGAGAACGCACCAGGTCATTGTCAGTTGTCTCATCCACACGCGAGATCATCTGGTCTATGGAGTCCGTGGATGCCATGACCGATGACGGACAGGATGCTACGCACAGGGACAGACCAAGCAGAGCTGCAAGGGCTGTGTTCCTATATGTAATGGTACGATTTATTTTGATCATAAAAGAATCCTTTCTAAATATAAATAAACAACACATAATGCCAAGGATTGCCTGACTGCGATCCGTTTATGCTCTTTGCACCATTTTATCATTAAAGGAAACGAATGAACAGTGGAGGAAATATTAAGATTTTGTGAAGTCAAATAATTCCTTAAATTTCTCACATGGAACGTTACTATGTACCCATCCTATTTCTTGTGTCCGAGAGGAATGACATGATTTTGTCTGCCAAAACACTTGAAAATCCGTGAGTTGTGGCTAAAAAATTGTCTTGTCACTTACGGATTTCGAAAAGCCTAATTGCTTTGCTGCTTTGATTTTTGATAAACGTATCCTTCCGTACTCGCCCCGAGGGGGGATTCAGATGTTTCGAAAGGCACTTGCACCAGCCGGTACTTACGCCCCAAGTTATAGAAATATATCTATAATTTTTTTGACATTTGGGGCGTTATGTACCGCTGCGTGGTGCAGTTGTAGCGGAAGCGTGCCGTCCGAAATAGCTGAACCCACCTACGGGGCTCAGTCGTACGGATACGCATTTATCAAAGCATTGCAAAGCAAAGGCTTTTCAGAAATCCTACTGATCTGCGTCAATTTTTCAGCCAGAGCTCACGGATCAGCTTGTTTTCCGAGACAAAATTATTATAGTATTTATCGGACATAAGAAATAGGATGGGGACATATCCCTTTTTTGAGCGATAAATTAAGTAATAATCCGAAAGAAACATTGTGGAAATTGTACATATCTATTTTTGCATAAAACGTAAATAAAATGTGAATGTTATTAAAAGTAAACAAAATATATTGACATAGAACAGGGAAATGTTACAATATAAACAAATATTGCGTGGGAGAAAACTGCGATAAAATATTTTCGAGAAAGGGGGAACGAGGAGAGGTAATTGAAAAAAGAAACAATGAGATAGAATCACAGGAGGTATATTTATGAGACTTAAGAAAGCGATTTCGTGGCTCTTATCTGCAGCCATGGTATTGTCGATGACTTCTCTGCCGGCATCGGTTAAGGCGGCAGATACGGAGGCAGACCATCAGCTCGAGAGCCCACAGTATATTGTGAACATCACAGGAACCGATCTGGTCAAGGCGGGTATGGACGAGACGAAGATGCAGGCTTTGATCGATGGCGGCAAGGGGAACGCCACATTTTATGTACATATGGGAAAGGCAGATGCTTATTCCTGGCTGCAGTCCCGGAGCGGATCTGTCAATGCATTTGATCCGGATCATATGGATGCAGACCATTATGTTGAGGGAACCACCGGAACGGGTGCTTCCAACAAGTATCTGACAGCAGCCAAGTGTACCATGCAGAAGAACAACAAGTATCCGATTCAGATCAATCAGGATGATGAGCCGATCGGTAACGTCGGAACCGGTAATTACGCATTTCCGGCAAACGGTATTACTACAAGTAAGATCCAGAAGGTAGCAAACTGGTCTCTGTCCGTTGCGATCAAGACAACGAACACAGAGGCAGTGCCTTTAGGTATTATTTTCAGCGATGGCACAAGCGTCACACTGAACACAGACGGTACGATCGCCGGTGTCAACGACTTCACAAAACCGACCTGCGAGAACACTACACTGGATGGTTCTACAGCAGCACCGGAGCGTACTCCGATGATCAAGATGACGGCAGCACAGGCTCGTGAGAACCTGAAGAAGTCGATTGATTATCTGAGCAGCATGGATACCAGTGGATATCAGGAGGCGTCCGTACAGAAGCTGCAGGATGCGCTGGTAACGGCACAGGCAGTATATGACAAGACAGACAGTGCCAATACCGTTTATTTCTCAGCAAGAAATGCACTGGAGAAGGTACACTGCAACATGCTTTTCAAGGATAGCACAGAGCAGAGCAATCCTAAGCCATTCCGTGTGCTCGACAAGGATCAGGTGATCGCTGAGATGGGCGTTGGCACCAACCTTGGAAATACCATGGATGGTCACTCAGGCTTCACACCAAGTGAGACAGCATGGCAGGGACAGGTAACTACCAAGAAGTATATGAAGGCACTTCATGATGCCGGATATAATACAGTTCGTATCCCGGTGACCTGGGGTAACATGATCAACGAGGACGGCTCCATCAAGGAAGTATGGATGAGCCGTGTACAGGAGATCGTTGACTACTGCGTATCTCAGGATATGTATGTTATCATCAATACGCACCACGATGATGTAGCAAAGGACGGCGGCTGGCTCAATGTCGGTGCCGATGACATCGATTCCATTGAGAAGAAGTTCGAGTTAGTATGGAAGACCATCGCAAACCGCTTCAAGGATTACGATGAGCATCTGATCTTCGAGTCTATGAATGAGGTATCCTGTCTCGATTACGATGAGAGCATGAAGAACTCTGCTGATGCGGTAAACTATGATCGTCCGATCATCATGAACTTCAACCAGTTATTTGTGAATGCCGTTCGTTCTACCGGCTCTAACAATACAAAGCGCTGGCTGGCAGCCGTTGATCACTATGCATCAACAGGTACAAGCTCTGAGTTTGTAATGCCAACGGATTATTACAATACAGACAATCCACGTCTGATGTTTGCAGCACACAGATATTCCAAGTCAACCAATGTATCCTGGACTTATGCAGAGGCAACCGAGATGGTAAAGAATCTTCAGGATATGTACAAGAAGTTTGGTTCTGATTATCCAATGTATTTAGGTGAGTACGGAACCAGAAATAAAAAGCTTGCCGGTTCTAAGACAGGCTACAATGATGTTGAGAGAGCTTACTATTCTGAGATCATCAACAGAGCATGTCAGGTTAATGGCATGGTTCCGTGCGTATGGGATCAGGGCTACGGTCAGGACGATGATCCGTTTACCAAGGAAGGACTTTTCTCCTTCTGGAATCGTGACGAAGCAAAGCCGATCTACAAGACGATCACAGATGCGATGGCAAGAGGAACTCTTCTGGAAGCATCCGAAGCCAATAAGAAGGGTGATTACAAAGATATTGTAAAAGACCCTGAAGTAAAGGAGATCACAGAGCTGACTCCAAGCAAGACCTCTCTTGAACTCACAATGGGTGAAAGAGAGACGATCAGTGCAGTAGCAGCACCGGAGGATACCAACGATGTTGTTGTATGGAGCACAGACGATGATAACGTTGCAACGGTATTCAACGGCATGGTTCATGCAAAGAATATCGGTACAACCACAATCCACGTAGCTTCCCTGAGCGGCTCCGTTTCAGAGGATATCGAGGTAACAGTAAAGCGTACACCGAAGACAGATGACTCAGCAACAGAGATTACCACAGATGCTGATTCATATATTGTAAAGCTTGGACAGAGCGAGACGATCAAGACCTCCCTCGTTCCGGAGACAGCAACAGAGACACTTACCTTCCGGTCTTCCGATGAGAAAGTAGCAATCGTAAATGATTACGGCGTAATCTCACCAAAGGCAATCGGTAAGACATATGTGATCATCACTGCCTCCAACGGTGTGACCAAGACAGTTCCCGTAGAGGTTCAGCCACTTGTTGACCCAACCAAGTTAAATGTTGCCGTAAATGTTTACTACAACAGTGCAGGCACAGGCGGCAATTACAATTCCATCGAGCATGGTTCACCGGTCGTGGTAAATGGCGATGGAACCTACACAGCAAGCTTTGATCTGGAAAAGGATCTTTCCGATGCAGGAAAGAATGCAGGCATTAAGGATATCAATCAGGTAACAGCAATCTATTTGCAGGACTATGATGTGACTGTTGGAAATATTGCAAAGTCCAATGTTGAGAATCCAAAGCCAAACAAGATCATGATCAAATGGGAGAAGATCCTTGTCAATGATCAGGAAATGACAATTACACAGAACGGCAGCGATACCAATGGTAAGACTGCAATGAATGGAACCAAGTTCGATACAGGTTCTCCGATCAACGGATGGACAGGATCTGATATTGAAGAGGCAACACAGGATAAGTCACTCCATGCTGCAAGCTTTACTGTTCCAAACCCAACGAAGATCAGTATTACCTTTACATTAACAAATGTGAAGTTCCGTGACACCGGAAGCAAGGATGTTGATGCAACTGAGATCACCGGTGATCAGGACGATGTCAGTATGATCCTTGGTGGCGGGGACAAGGAGCTTTCCGTAAATGTGGCACCTGTTGAGACCACCTCTAAGGTAACCTTCGTATCAAGCGATGACTCCGTTGTAGATGTTGACAACACTGCAGTTTCACCGGTTGACGGTATCGCAACGGCAAGTCTTAAGGCAGTTGGAATCGGCGATGCAACCGTTACTGCATACACAAGCAATGGTCTTTCTAAGACATTTAATGTTCATGTGGCAGAGAAGGAGGAGCCGGCTCCAACGGAATCGCCGGAGCCAAGCGTTGCTCCTAGTGCAAAGCCAAGTGATGCACCTGCACCATCCGATACACCTGCACCGTCAGATGTGCCGACAGCAGTACCGAGCGCGGTTCCGACAGCAGTACCGAGTGCAGTACCAAATGCAGCACCGTCACAGGCACCAAACGGAAACGGTACTGTAACACCGGCTCCGACTAAGGCGCCGGTTGTGAAGAATGCATGCAAGAGCGTTAAGGCAAAGAAAAAAACAGTTACAGTAAAGAAGGGAAAGACTGCAACAGTTAAGTTTACCGTGACTGCAGCCAACAAAAAGCTTGCTACAACCGATAAGCTGAAAGTAACCGTAAAGAATGCAAAGATTGCATCCGTAGTAACCAAGAAGACTTCTGTAAAGAAGGGTGTTGCAACCGTAACGGTCAAGGGTAAGAAGAAAGGAAGCACCAAGCTTACCGTTAAGATCGGTAAAAAGTCAGCAAAGGTTACGGTCAAAGTAAAATAATTCTTCGCTAAGATTCCAAAGGATTCAAGCAAAATTACAGAAGAGGATTGCCGAAAGGCAGTCCTCTTTTTGCAATTCTTAACATTTTATGAAACGGGGGAAAAGAATTGTAAGAAAAATAATTATGTGCTATCATGGGTATATTTAGCAGACCGTTCATACAATGCAATGTAGCGTGGACGCTTCAAAGAAAAGTTTCAAAGTGAAAATGATATCAGGAGGAAAAGGTAATGAATCTATTCAAAGACATACTGAGAGGTGTTGTCATTGGTATCGCCAATGCGATCCCGGGAGTCAGTGGAGGCACAATGATGGTTTCCATGGGCATTTATGACAAGCTCATCTACAGTGTGACGCACTTATTTAAACAGCCGGTCAAGAGCATCAAGACACTGCTTCCGTATTTTATCGGTATGGCGATCGGAATTGTCGGACTGGCATTCGCCATTGTGGCAATGTTTGAGCATATTCCGTTTCAGACATGCATGTTATTTATCGGTCTGATCCTTGGCGGTGTACCGATCCTTACCGGACATCTCAAGGGAGTCAGATTTAATCTGTCACACGCTGTTGTATTTCTGATCTTTTTCGGTTCGATCATTTTGTTACAGATATTCGGCGGACATGGATCAGACGTTGCACTGACAGTGACACCGATTTCTCTGTTTAAGCTGGTGCTTGTCGGTATCGTGGCTGCGGCTACAATGGTCATTCCGGGAGTGAGCGGTTCCATGATGCTTATGACGATGGGGTATTATTATCCGGTGATCGGCAGCGTAAAGGACTTTATTACAGCGTTGGTCGCATTTGATGCACCAAAGATTATACACATTTGTATGATTCTGATTCCGTTTGGAATCGGTGTGGTTGTCGGTATCTTTGCAGTGGCAAAGCTGATCGAGATGCTGATGGATAAGTATGAGGCACTGACCTACTGTGGTATTATGGGTCTTGTTGTCGCATCACCGGTGGTGATCCTGATGAGTGCTCCGCTTGCCGGAATGTCTGTTGTGACAGTACTCACGGGAGCAGTCACATTTGTGGTTGGCGTTGTGATCGCGCTCTGCCTCGGCAAATAACAGAAATGGGGGTTGATGTGTATGGAGGAACAGAAGGATTTGCATCGTCGGATCCTTGTTAATCTTGGGATAGCACTGGCAGGGATACTGCTTCTGGTCTTTGTTGTGCCGCCGCTGATACGGCTGCTCATGCCGCTTATTGTGGCGTGGATCGTAGCAATGATCGCCAATCCTATCATTCGTTTTCTGGAGAAAAGAATCAAACTGATGCGTAAGCATGGTACAGCACTTGTGATCATACTGGTTCTTGCGGCGATCTGTGCGGCATTCTATGGTCTGGTGGTGCTTGTGGCAAGCCAGTTCAGCTCCTGGGTAACAGAGCTTCCGGGTGTTTATGACTCTGTGACGCAGAATCTGCAGCAGCTGTTCCAGACTCTTCATCACAAATGGAATATCATTCCGGCTGACTTTAAGCTTGCCTTTGATCAGCGGGAGAATGTGCTGGACAGTTACATTCAGAAGGCAATCGACGGTCTGTTGAAGATGGTCAATTCCGGATCTTTGTCTAAGGTCGGCTCGCTGGCAAGTTCATTGATGGACTTTCTGGTTTATACGATCTTAACGATCCTTGCGTCCTACTTTATGACGGTTGAGAAGGATCGTTTTTCGGAAATTCTCGAGAAGAATACGCCGGTTGGCATTAAAAATCTGTGGGGTAAGATCAAGAAAATATTTGTCCGTGCGATCGGTGGCTATTTTAAGGCACATTTTCAGATTATGATCGTGATCTTCTTTATCACGGTGATTCCGTTCGCATTCATGGGGATCAGCTACAGCGGTCTCCTGGCAGCGGTGATCGCTATCGTGGATTTCCTGCCGTTCTTTGGAGCGGGGACCGTGCTAGTGCCGTGGGCAGTCTATCGTCTGGTGACCGGCTCGTATAGCTATGCTGCGGTATTGTTTGTGCTGTATATCATTGTGCTTATCGTGCGTCAGCTTCTGGAACCGAAGCTTATAGGAGACAATATCGGTGTCAGTCCGTTTGAGACACTCGTCTTCATGCTGATCGGTTACCGGCTGGGTGGCATGCTCGGACTCATTGTCGGCATTCCTGCAGGGATGATCCTCGTAGAATGTTACCGTGAGGGAATGTTTGACAGCTATATCCGTGGGATCAGGATACTGGTGCGGGACATTAACGAATATCGTAAATATTAGTAAACAACCTCGATTTTTGCCACATTATAATCGTCTGTTTATGTAAAAAAGCATTGCACTTTGTTAGTCACGGAGTGCAATGCTTTTTGTATACCGAAGCTTTCATATAACAAACCGGCAAATCCACTTTTTCGGAGCGGATTTGCCGGTTTGTTCACAAGCTGATTGTTCGTTTGATTATTTATGTGTGTCCTGGTATTCCAGAGCGGCACCGACAAATCCCTTGAACAGTGGATGCGGTCTGTTCGGTCTGGACTTAAACTCAGGATGTGCCTGCGTAGCGATGAACCAAGGATGATCCTTTAATTCCATCATCTCCACGATACGTCCGTCCGGTGACAGACCGGAGAAGGTCATACCTGCCTTTAACAGATCCTCACGATAGTAGTTGTTGACCTCGTAACGATGTCTGTGTCTCTCATGGATCATCTCCTCGCCGTACAGCTCATAAGCCTTGGAGGACTTGTCCAGAACACATGGGTAAGAGCCGAGACGGAGTGTACCGCCGATATCCTCGATGCCATCCTGCTCCGGCATCAGATGGATAACCGGATGTGTGGTCTGCGGATCCAGCTCAATACTGTGTGCATCGTTGAAGCCGACTACATTTCTGGCAAACTCAACGATCGCAAGCTGCATGCCGAGACAAAGACCGAGGAATGGAATCTTATGCTCACGCGCATACTTGATTGCAATGATCTTACCGTCGATACCGCGGTCACCGAAACCGCCCGGTACCAATACGCCGCTGACATCGCTGAGAAGCTCGTCTACATTGCTCTCGTTCAGATCCTCGGAAGGGATCCACTTGATATTGACATTGCTCTTGTGTGCGAGACCGCCGTGTTTTAAGGACTCGACAACACTGATATATGCATCATGAAGGGAAGTATACTTACCAACCAGAGCGACCGTTACGTCTTTCTCGAGATTCTTGATCGTATTGACCATGTTCTCCCATTCGGTAATATCCGGCTCCGGACAGTCAAGCTGCAGACACTCGCAGATTACATCAGCGAGGTGCTCCTTCTCCATGGCAAGAGGTGCTTCGTAAAGTGTCTCCACATCCAGATTCTGGAGAACGTGGGATGCAGGTACATTACAGAAGAGTGCGATCTTATCCTTTAAGCCCGGCTCCAGAGGATGCTCGGTACGGCATACAATAACATCCGGCTGGATACCCATGCCCTGCAGTTCCTTAACGCTTGCCTGCGTCGGCTTCGTCTTCATCTCGCCGGAAGCATGCAGATAAGGAATCAGAGTTACATGAACCAGTGCCACATTCTCATGACCCATATCGTGCTGGAACTGACGGATAGACTCGAGGAAAGGCTGGCTCTCGATATCGCCTGCAGTACCGCCGACCTCAATGATCGCAATCTGTGTATCAGGACAGCCGTCATTGCGATAGAAACGGCTCTTGATCTCATTTGTGATGTGTGGGATGACCTGAACCGTGCCACCGCCATAATCGCCGCGGCGCTCCTTATTCAGAACAGACCAGTAAACCTTTCCGGTTGTAACATTGGACTGCTTCGTCAGGCTCTCATCGATAAAACGCTCATAGTGTCCCAGATCAAGGTCTGTCTCAGCACCGTCGTCGGTAACGAAAACTTCGCCGTGCTGTACCGGGTTCATGGTTCCCGGATCGATATTGATATAGGGATCAAACTTTTGCATTGTCACGCTGTATCCGCGCATTTTCAAAAGACGTCCCAGTGAAGCTGCTGTAATACCCTTTCCAAGACCGGATACAACACCGCCTGTAACAAAGACATATTTGACTGCCATGATTTTTTCCTCCATTTGTAGTGTGCATTGATTAGTATCAGAAAAATAAAAAACTATTTACTAGTATACTCCAAAACATAGCCATGTTTCAATTCTTTTTTTACAGAATTTTCAGATTTATCAGATTTTCTTCACAGGTTGATATATTGATTTATGGGAACACTACATTTATAATGATGATTATGAGGTTAATTAGGAGGAAACGAAATTGGAGAATAATACAAACCGACCAAACGGCGGGGATGATGACCGCCAGAAGAAACAAAACCGCCGGGGGATCATTATCTGTCTCGCAGTGGCGATAGGAGTATTCATTGTATTTTCCATGATGAATCGTCAGGTACAGCAGATGACGAACCGGGAGATTACCTATGATAAGTTCATCCGGATGTTGGATGATGGACAGGTTAAATCGGTTACCCTGACTGCCGACCGGCTTAAGATCACGCCGAAGAGCAGCGGCAACAGCGTATATCAGGTCACTTACTATACCGGCATTATTTCCATGGACTACAGTCTTGTGGAACGTTTAAGCAACGCCGGCGTTGAGTTCAAGAAGGATCTCACGGACAACAGCTCCAGCATGCTGTATATGCTGATGTCCTATCTGTTCCCGGTGCTTCTGCTCTGGGGCGGACTGTTCCTGATCTTCCGCCTGATGTCACGTAATTCCGGTGGCATGATGGGGATTGGCAAGAGCACGGCGAAGATGTATGTACAGAAGGAGACCGGTGTGACGTTTAAGGACGTTGCCGGTCAGGAGGAAGCGATGGACTCTCTGACAGAGATGGTCGACTTCCTCAATAATCCGGGTAAGTACACGGAGATTGGTGCCAGACTCCCGAAGGGAGCACTGCTCGTAGGACCTCCGGGAACCGGTAAGACACTGCTTGCCAAGGCAGTTGCCGGCGAGGCGGGTGTGCCGTTTTTCTCCCTTTCCGGATCGGATTTTGTGGAGATGTTTGTCGGTGTGGGCGCTTCCCGTGTGCGTGATCTGTTCAAGCAGGCACAGGCGATGGCTCCGTGTATTATCTTTATTGACGAGATCGATGCGATCGGTAAGAGCCGTGACAGCCAGTATGGCGGCGGCAATGATGAGCGTGAGCAGACATTGAACCAGCTTCTTTCCGAGATGGATGGCTTTGACAGCTCCAAGGGACTTGTGATCCTCGGTGCAACCAACCGTCCGGAGGTGCTTGACAAAGCACTTCTTCGTCCGGGACGTTTTGACCGCCGTGTCATCGTCGAGAAGCCGGATCTCAAAGGTCGTGTGGATATCCTGAAGGTTCATGCCAAGGATGTGCTGATGGATGATTCTGTTGATTTCGATGAGATCGCACTTGCGACAAGCGGTGCCGTTGGTTCCGATCTTGCCAATATGATCAATGAGGCAGCGATCATGGCAGTAAAGGCAGGAAGAAAGGCGGTCTGCCAGGCAGATCTGTTTGAGGCGGTTGAGGTCGTGATCGCCGGTAAGGAGAAAAAGGACCGTATTCTCGGCAAAGAAGAGAAGAAGATCGTTGCTTATCATGAGACCGGTCATGCACTCGTCACTGCATTGATGAAGCATTCCGAGCCGGTGCAGAAGATTACGATCGTACCGAGAACCATGGGTTCCCTCGGCTATGTCATGCAGGTTCCTGAGGAAGAGAAGTATCTGATGAGCAAGGAAGAGATCCTGACACGGATCACGACATTGTTCGGCGGTCGTGCGGCAGAGCAGATCGTGTTCGATTCGATCACGACAGGAGCCTCCAATGATATTGAGCAGGCGACCAAGCTTGCAAGAGCAATGGTGACACAGTACGGTATGTCAGAGAAGTTTGGCCTGATCGGTCTGGAGTCCATCCAGAACCGTTATCTGGACGGCAGGGCAGTGCTTAACTGCGGTGATGCTACAGAGGCGGAGATCGATCAGGAGGTTATGAAGATCATCAAGGAATGTTACGCAAAGGCAGAGGAGCTGCTTCGCGGCGACAGAGAGGCACTCGACAAGCTGGCAGAGTTTTTGATCGCACATGAGACGATCACCGGCAAGGAGTTCATGAAGATCTTCCGTCAGGTAAAGGGAATCACCGATCCGGAGGGAGATCTGTACGAGGCACTGGTGCTTGACGTGGACGGTACACTGGTCGGTACGGACAAGCAGGTTTCCGAAGCAACACGCGAAGCCATCATCGAGGCACAGCAGCGTGGCAAGACTGTGGCGATCGCATCCGGCAGATCCATTTCAGGAATACGCCGGACAGCGGCGAAGATCCGCCTGGAGCAGTTCGGAGGCTATGTGATCGCATACAACGGTACGACGGTCATTAACTGTAAGACCGGCGAGTGTATTTACAACCAGACCCTTGATCATGACATGATCAAGCCGGTTTACGAGGCGGCGAAGGAACTCGGTCTTGGGATCACCGTATATCACGATGAAGAGAAGGAGCTGTTAGCCGGTAATGGTGTGGATGCCTATATTGAGGCGGATGCAAAGGCGTGTGACATCACGATTCGTGAGGTTAATGATCTTGTACGTGCGATCAACTTCCCGGTCAATAAGCTTCTGCTTTCCGGAGAGCCGGAGAAGATGAAGCAGGTCGAGAAGCATCTTTGTGAAAAGTTCGGAGACAGGCTCAATGTATTCCGGTCCGATCCGTATTATGTCGAGATCCTGCCGAAGTTCGTAGACAAAGCCGTTGCGGTCGATAAGCTGATGAAGTTCCTTGATATCAGTAAGGACAAGGTGATCTGTGTCGGTGACAGCTTCAATGATCTTCCGATGCTTCGTTACGCAGGCAAGGGTGTTGCAATGGGCAACGCACAGGAGGAAGTCAAGGAGGCGGCTGATTATGTGACAGCCTCCAACGATGAAGACGGGATTGTCGAGGTCATTCGTAAGTTCATGACGCCGCAGAAGGATGAGGACGCGGATCCCTCTGACAGCTTGTAAACCATCGATAAATATGATAAAATAACAGCCGGGACAATTCTCTTGTCCCGGCTGTTATTGATTAACTTACTAATTATTTCGTTTACAAATGCAGATAGATAGATCAGGAGATACTCATGCGTAAATTCATCAAAAGATATATTGCCGTGTTCATGGCGGCATGTGTAATACTTGGAGGCTGGAATGTTCAGGAAGGTACGGCTCAGGCGGCAACCTTCAGTGACATCAATCAGGACAGCGTATTTTTGAAGCAGCCGGGAGGCAGCAACCTTTGCACACTCGTTGCAGCAACGATGATGGTGCGCCGCGGTGCGATGATGAACGGCAATGACAACTGGGCGTCGATCTCCACAGACATGATGCGTTCGGCAGCTTGGGTTGAGGGAATCGGACTGAAGTGGAACTTTACCTGCGGAAGTGTGACCGTGGCACATGATTCCTTTTCCGGTACGGCGGCAGATCTGCAGACAAAGCTTTCCGAACATCCGGAGGGCATTGTGTTGTATAAGCAAAAGTCTGATCAGCAGCATGCAATCCTTGTGACAGACTATACCGATGGCGTGTTTTACTGTGCAGATCCATCGGGAGCAGTTGCCTCCGGCAGGATTCCGCTTTCTTCGGCGAGCATTACAATCGAGGCATCCAATTATATCTGGTATATCAGCAGCCCGACTCTCTATCTGACAGACTCCTCAGGCAACCAGATTCCGCATGTCGTCGAGACGCCAAAGCCTACTGTCACACCGAAGCCGACTGCTGCAGCCACAGCAAAGCCGACGGCGACGGCGAAAGCGACAGCTACGGCAAAGCCTAAGAAAACGACAAAGCCAAAGACAACAACCAAACCGAAGACAACGGCAAAACCGAAAAATACAGAAACTGCGAAGCCGTCTGCCACAGAAAAGGCAGAAAAGGTGAAAGCACCCGGAAAGGTCAAGGATGTTGTTGTTAAGAATAATAAGAAAAAGACATTAACCATTACCTGGAAGAAGACGTCAGGAGCTAAGGGCTATCAGCTTCGTTTTGCAACAACGAAGAAGATTCCGGGGGGCGCTGCATCGGTGACACTCGCCGGGCGCAGAGCAGCACTGACCGATCTTTCCAAAGGCAGTGTCTTTTATGTGAAAGTGCGTGCATATAAACTAAACGGCAAAAAGAAAGTGTACGGTTCATATAGTGCCGTCAAAAAGGGAAAGGTCAAGAAGTAAAAGTGTTTAATATTGAGGAGGAGCTGAAAAAGCTGCCCGGAAAGCCCGGCGTATATCTGATGCATGACGCGAAGGATGCTATTATATATGTAGGAAAGGCAATCAGTCTGAAGAACAGAGTACGGCAGTATTTTCAGCCAAGCAGAAATGTTTCACCAAAGATTGAGAAAATGATCTCGCAGATCGATCATTTTGAATATATCATTACTGATTCCGAGGTGGAGGCACTGGTGTTGGAGAGTAATCTGATCAAAGAACACCGTCCCAAATATAACACCATGCTCAAGGATGACAAGAGTTATCCGTTTATCAAGGCGACTGTGGGAGAGACATACCCGCGCCTGATCTATTCCAGACAGGAGAAAAGGGATAAGTCAAAGTATTTTGGACCATACACAAGCGCAGGCTCCGCCAGAGACACGCTCGAGCTTCTGCGCAAGATTTACCATATCCGGAGCTGCAGACGTGTCCTGCCGAGGGATACCGGCAAGGAACGTCCGTGCTTAAATTACCATATCGGACAGTGTGATGCACCATGTCAGGGATATATTTCCCCGGAGGATTACAGAGAGCATTTCAAGGAAGCACTGAAGATCCTGGAGGGAGATTATTCCGGTGTGCTTTCGTATCTTCAGGACAAGATGACGGCGGCAGCCGAGGCGATGCAGTTTGAGGAAGCTGCACAGTACCGTGACCTGATCGAGAGCGTCCGCAAGTCCTCCGTCCACCAGAAGATCACTGATTTTGATGGGCTGGACAGGGATATCATTGCGCTTGCCAAGGATCAGAGCGAGGCAGTCGTGCAGGTCTTTTTTATCCGGGAGGGCAGGATGATCGGCAGGGATCATTTCCATCTGAACGGTGTGGACGGTTCCAACAGACAGGAGATCCTACAGGCATTTATCAAGCAGTTTTATGCGGGGACACCTTTTATTCCCAAGGAACTCATGTTAGAATATGAGATAGAGGATGAGGAAGTGATTGCACGCTGGCTCAGCGAGAGGCGCGGTGATAAGGTTCGTATCATTGTTCCCAAAAAGGGACAGAAGGAACGGCTTGTCGAGCTGGCGCATAAGAACGCGATGATGGTTCTGGAGCAGGATGCACAGAAGATCCGCCGTGCGGAGGAGCGTACGACGGGAGCAATGCAGGAGATCTGTTCGTGGATCGGTCTCACCGATGTTCACCGTGTGGAATCCTATGATATTTCCAATATCAGCGGTTTTCAGTCGGTCGGATCCATGGTTGTTTTCGAGGATGGATCGCCGAGAAGGAGCGATTACCGCAAGTTCCGTATTAAGACCGTGCATGGATCCGACGATTATGCCAGCATGCGGGAGGTGCTGACCAGACGCTTTCAGCATGGACTGGACGAGGAGAAGAAGCTGGCGGACGAAGGGCTTTCCGGCGAGGAAGGCAGCTTTACGCGATACCCGGATCTGATCATGATGGATGGTGGTAAGGGACAGGTTCATATTGCCGAGGAGGTTCTTGATAAGCTGCAACTATCCATTCCGGTATGCGGTATGGTCAAGGATGACAGGCACCGGACCCGTGGTATTTACTTTCATGGGGAGGAGCTGCCGATCAATACCGGCAGCGAGGGCTTTCATCTGATGACCAGGATTCAGGATGAGGTTCACCGGTTTGCGATCGAGTATCACCGTTCCCTGCGCAGCAAGGTACAGGTCAAGTCGATCCTGGATGACATTCCGGGGATCGGAGAGAAGCGCCGCCGCGCACTGATGAAGAGATTTGGCTCCATAGAAGCAGTACGGAGCGCAGATATAGAGGAGTTAGCACAAACAGAAACAATGAACATGGGGGCAGCCACGAAGGTCTATGAGTTCTTTCATTCCACAGAGAACCGTCCGGAAGGCAGCTTGCAAGAAGGAGAATAGCATATGGCAGAGACTTACAGCGTATCACTGGAAAAGCTCATTGAGCAGATGGAACTGGAAAATGTCACATCCGATGTGGATGTATCGCGCATCGACATCGTACAGACCGATGTAAACCGTCCGGCACTGCAGTTAGCAGGCTTCTTTGATTATTTTGACTCCGGAAGGATTCAGATCATCGGTCATGTCGAGCATACCTACATGGAGCAGAAGGGATTGGATTACACACTGGAGATGATGGAGATCATCATGGCGGGCAGCGAGCGTCACACAAAGCCGCCGTGCATCGTGTTTTGCCGTAATCTTCATATTGACGAGAAGCTGGTTCAGCTTGCCAGCAAATATCAGGTGCCTATTCTGCGCACCCCGAAGGAGACCAACGCATTTATGGCAGAGGTCATCCGCTGGCTGAATGTCGAACTGGCACCGCGCTGCAGCGTGCATGGCGTACTTCTCGATCTTTTCGGAGAGGGTGTACTGATCATGGGCGAGAGCGGCATCGGTAAGTCCGAGGTTGCGCTGGAGTTGATCCACAGAGGTCATCGTCTTGTATCTGATGATGTCGTAGAGATTAAGAAAGTAAGTGATGCTTCCCTGATCGGAAGCGCACCGGACATCACCCGTCATTTCATCGAGCTGCGCGGTATCGGTATCATCGATGCGAAGACATTATTTGGTGTAGAGAGTGTAAAGAACGAGCAGGAGATCAATCTTGTCATCAAGCTCGAGGAATATAATAAGAATCAGGAATATGACCGTCTCGGTCTGGAGGAGCAGTACATTGAGTTCCTTGGCAACAAGGTCGTATGCCATTCTATTCCGATCCGCCCGGGTCGTAACTGCGCGATCATCTGTGAGTCTGCGGCAGTCAACTACCGTCAGAAGAAAATGGGCTACAATGCGGCACTCGAGCTTTACAACCGTGTCACCAACAACATTGCAGAGAAGTCCCAGAAGAAATAAGTACAGACTGGGGATTTTAAATGGAGGGGTATTTATGAAATTTGTCAAATCAGATGATTTAAAACTGGGAATGCGTCTGGCAAAGCCAATCTACAACAGAGACGGTGTTATGCTGTATGAGCGCAATTCCAAGCTGACCAGACAGGGTATCGTCAGTATCCAGAATTTCGGATTAATCGGGGTGTACATTCTGGAGCCGGCAGAGCCTGTTCCGCCAATGTCACCGGACGACATCGAATTTGAACGCTTTCAGGCAATGGCGATCTTCACGATTCGTGAGATTCTCGATGCCGTCACAAAGCAGCAGGAAGCAAAGGGCATGTATCAGTTTGCCAACCAGATCATCCGCCGCTACGGAAGCCTGAACCATAAGATCAGCTTTGTACAGAATCTGCGGAGCAATGAGGACTATGTATATAAGCATTCCCTCAACACAGCCATTTTGTGTGCGCTGATCTCACACCGGATGGATATGGAGTTTAAGCAGCAGCTCGATATTGTTGTCGCTGCACTCCTGCATGATGTGGGAAGCCTGATGATCCCGGCGCATATCTACCGCAAGCGGAAGAATGAGATCACGCCGGAGGACGAGAAGAAGATCCGCACCTATCACTATGCGGCGATCCAGCTGATCGACAACGATTACGATTTGGATCCGGAGATCAAGCGCTGTGTCAGGGGTGTGATCAATGATCTGCATGATACCGGCAATGACGATGCGACTGCACATCATTCGCTCAATATAGACATATTAAAGACGGCGTATGCATACGATTCCATGACGGCAATGAACTTTGAGGAAGAGCCGACATCCGAGATCGAAGCGGTACGCACACTGCTGAACCCGGATAATGGCTACGATCAGGAGGTCGTTGCCGCACTGATCGAGAGTATCAATATTCTGCAGCCGGGAGTCTGCGTGGAGCTGTCCAATGGGGATAAGGGACTTGTCGTTGCCGGCAATGACAGTGATGTGCTTGCACCGGTGATCCTTTCCTTCCGGGACAATGTTCTGTACAATATGGCAGATCACTATGTGGCACAGCAGATTCAGATCCGGGATATCATGAAGACCATGGACAACCGTTATGTCATCGACAACGATCTGCTGATCAGTTATCACGGCAAACCGGTTCACATGGGGGAGAAACTGACACACAAGAATTTTTAAAGGACAAAGAACATGTATATTATAGTAGGATTAGGAAATCCCGAGCGCCGCTATGACGGAACCCGCCACAACATCGGGTTTTCTGCGGTGACGGCACTTGCCGATATCTACGGGATTTCCATGGACATGAAAAAGCACCGTGCGGTGTGCGGCAAGGGCGTGATCGATGGACAGAAGGTCATCCTTGCCATGCCGCAGACATATATGAACTTAAGCGGAGAGAGCGTTCGGGAACTGGTCGATTATTATAAGATCGATCCTGAGGAGGAGCTGATCGTCATTTATGATGACATCAATCTGGCACCCGGTAAGCTGCGGATTCGTCCAAAGGGAAGCGCAGGTGGTCACAATGGAATCAAAAACATCATTGCTCATCTGGGAACACAGGTATTTCCGCGTATCCGCATCGGCGTCGGTGAGAAGCCGAAGGGCTGGGATCTGGCAGATTATGTGCTGGGACGTTTCTCCAAGGAGGAAGAGCCGGTTGTCAGAGAGGCTCTGGAGAAGGCGGCGAAGGCATGCAGTGAGATCATTACGGAGGATGTCACTTCTGCCATGAACAAATATAACAACAAGTAATCATCCGTAGATTAACAACGGAACAGAACGAGAGGACAATCATCAATGGAAACCCTATGGAAACCTCTGGAGGAGTTAAACGCCTACGGCGGAGCCAGAGAATGCATTGAGCGCGGCAGGATGCCGGTACAGATATCCGGCTGCATCGATGGTCAGAAGAGCCATCTCATCAGCGGTCTGGCACAGTCCAAAAAGTGGACGGTGATCGTAGCTGCCAACGAGAGAAAGGCGAGAGAACTTCTGGCAGATTATCGGATGTACGACAAGGAAGCCGTGTTCTATCCGGCAAAGGACGTCATCTTCTACAGCGCCGATGTACACGGCAATGCAGTGGAGACCGAACGACTAAAGACAATCAAATCACTATTCGATCAAGAGGGCGGCACAGTGATCACCACCATGACGGCGGGGATGGAATATGTGCAGTCCTTATCTGTCTATAAGAAGTCCTGCAGGCGTCTGGAAGAAGGGGGACAGGTTGATCTCGAGGAACTCACCCGCAGCTTGGCGGATATGGGCTATGAGAGACAGGGGCAGGTTGACGGTCCCGGCGAATATTCCATTCGCGGCGGCATTCTGGATATCTATCCGCCGACCGGGGAATGTCCGTACCGTATTGAACTCTGGGGAGACGAGATCGACACGATTCGTTCCTTTGATGTGGAAAGCCAGCGCTCCATTGAGCGCGTATCAGAGCTTGTGATCTTTCCGGCGATGGAGATCATTCTGACGCAGGAACAGATGAGGCAGGGATTTGCAAAGATTGCCAAAGAACAGAAGAAGCTGCAGGAGAAGTTTAAGAAGGCAAAGAACTTCGAAGCCTTCAATCGTCTGGCCGACACGATGAAGGAATGGCGGGAGCGTGTAGAATATACCCGCAGCGGCACCGGTCTGGAAAGTTTTTTATTATACTTTGATTCAGAGGCAGGCTCCTTCTTTAATTTCTTTGATCCGGCGGAGACGTTATTTGTTGTGGATGAGCCGGTGCGATGCCGTGAGGCGATGGAGGCGGTCGAGGCAGAGTTTAGGGAAAGCATGGAAAGCCGTCTGGAAAAGGGACTTTTGCTGCCGGGACAGATGGAGGTTTTATACAGTGCCGAGGCAGTCAGCACGATGCTCAGCCGGAAAAGCACGTTGTATCTGACAATGCTGGACGGACTCCCGAAGGATCTTACCGTACGGGAAAACTATCATCTGCAGTGTCAGGCGATTGCTTCTTACAATAAGCATTTTGAATTGCTGGTCGAGGATATGAAGAAGTGGAGGCAGCAGGGCTATCGTATTCTGATGCTCTGCGGTTCGAGAACAAGAGCAAAACGTCTTGCCAGTGATTTTGGGGAGTACGATCTGCCGGCGTTTTACAGGGAGACGCTCGACAAGCCGCTGCAGCCGGGCGAGATCATGGTAAGCTACGGCAGGCTGTCGAAAGGCTTTTCCTATACACAGCTTCGCTTTGTGGTTGTGACGGAGAGCGATATCTTTGGCGCTAAAAACAGAACGACAAAGAAACGACAAAAGCAGTACAATGGAAAGGTCATTCAGAGCTTTAACGAGCTCAATGTCGGGGATTATGTCATCCATGAGAACCACGGACTCGGCATTTACCGCGGCATCGAGAAGATCAAGGTAGATAATGTTGCAAAGGACTTTGTAAAGATCGAGTACGGCGACGGAGGCAATCTTTATGTGCCGGCTTCATCACTGGATGTTCTTCAGAAATACGCCAGTCAGGATGCCGCCAGAAAGCCAAAGCTTAACAAGTTAAATACCGTCGAATGGAAAAAGACAAAGACGCGAGTCCGCGGAGCCGTAAAGGAGATCGCCAGAGAACTCGTCGAGCTTTATGCGAAGCGGCAGGAGCAGCCCGGTTACCGGTTCAGTCCGGACACTGTCTGGCAGACCGAGTTCGAGGAGATGTTTCCGTATGAGGAGACGGCGGATCAGCTCGATGCGATCGCTGCCACCAAGCGCGATATGGAGAGTGGCAAGGTTATGGATCGCCTGATCTGTGGCGATGTCGGTTACGGTAAGACGGAGGTTGCGATCCGTGCTGCCTTCAAAGCAGTCAACGACAACAAGCAGGTAGCCTTCCTGGTGCCGACCACGATCCTGGCACAGCAGCATTACAATACGATCAGGGAGCGTCTCGGTGATTATCCGATCAATGTGGAAATGATGTCGCGTTTCCGCACACCGAGCCAGCAGAAAAAGACGATCGAGAAGCTCAAACGCGGCGAGGTGGACATTGTGATCGGTACGCACCGCCTGCTGTCCAAGGATGTGGCATTTAAAGATTTAGGCCTTTTGATCGTGGACGAGGAACAGCGCTTCGGCGTCACCCACAAAGAGAAGATCAAGCAGATGAAGGGCGATGTGGATGTCCTCACACTCTCTGCAACACCAATCCCGCGGACACTTCATATGAGTCTCGTCGGGATCCGTGATATGAGCGTACTTGAGGAACCGCCGGTAGACCGGCTTCCGATCCAGACCTTCGTTATGGAGCACAGCAGCGAGACCATCCGCGAGGCGATCAACCGTGAGCTTGTGCGAGGCGGTCAGGTGTATTATGTTTATAACCGTGTACACAACATTGACGAGGTCGCATCGGAGATCTCCGGGCTTGTGCCGGATGCCAACGTGGCATTTGCGCACGGTCAGATGAGCGAACGCGAGCTGGAGCGGATCATGATGGGCTTTATCGAGGGCGAGATCGATGTGCTGATCGCCACCACCATCATTGAGACGGGACTTGATATTTCCAATGTAAATACGATCATCATAGATAATGCCGATCAGATGGGACTTTCCCAGCTCTATCAGCTTCGCGGCCGCGTCGGACGTTCCAACCGGACCGCATATGCCTTCTTAATGTACAAGAAGGACAAGATCCTGCGGGAGGTTGCAGAGAAGCGTCTGGCAGCGATCCGGGAATACACGGATCTTGGCTCCGGCATCAAGGTAGCGATGCGCGATCTCGAGATCCGCGGTGCCGGCAATCTGCTCGGTGCGGCGCAGTCCGGTCATATGGAGGCGGTCGGTTATGAGCTTTATTGTAAAATGCTCAGCGAAGCTGTTCGTACCATGAAGGGAGAGCAGCCGGAAAAGGAAGATTTAGACACAAATATCGATCTGCAGGTTGACGCATTCATTCCGGCATCGTATATTAAGAGTGAATATCAGAAGTTAGATATGTATAAGCGCATCGCTGCTCTGGAGAATGAGGGTGAACGCTCCGACATGGAAGACGAACTGATCGACCGGTTTGGAGACATTCCACATGCGGCGCAGAATCTGCTGCGGATTGCCGTGCTCAAAGCGGCAGCCCATCGCAGCGGAATCTTGCAGATCGCACAGAAGCCGGATGGGATCCGGTTTTATATGCAGCCGGATGCCGTGCTTGACGTGGCAAAGATACCGGCAATGATCGAAGCCTTCGAGGGAAAGCTTCGTTATATCTCCGGGAATGACGCCCATTTCCTGTACCTTCAGAAAGCGCTGGAGACAGGGAAAAGTACGGCGGCAGTGACCGGTCGTACTGCGGCGAAGGAGAAACGTTTACAGGCAGAGAGAATCTTTGCGGCAGCAGAAAGTGTAGTGGAAGCAATCGCCGGAGTCGGCGGTGGCGAAAGGGAAACGAAAGGAACAGGCTTTGCCGCGGCAGAGCCGGCAGACGCATCAAATGCGAAGAAATGAGGGTAATATGATACAGAGAAAACAATGGATGTCAATCCTGTGCATCGCCATGGCAGTGATGGTATTATTCACCGGCTGCGGCAAAAAGAAAACATCAAAGCTGGAGAAGGGCGATATTTCTTCCGGCACCGTTGTCATGATGGTCGGGGATTATCAGGTACGCTACAGTGAAGTCATGGCATACTGCTACTTCCTGAAGTGTCAGTATGAGGACAGCTTCGGCAAGGAGCTCTGGAACTACAAGCTCAGTGAAAATGAAACAATCGGAGATCAGGCAAAGCAGGAGATCGTCAATATGATCACGCAGCTTAAGGTCATTTCCGGCGTGGCACAGGAGCAGGAGGTCAGCCTGTCTGCAGACGAGCAGGACGAGGCGCTTCGCCAGGCGGAAAGCCTTGTGCAGAATGCGACGGCAGCTGACAAGAAGACATATTCCCTTTCCGTACAGAAGATCAGCGAGATCTATCAGGAGAACTTTCTTGCCGAGAAGATGTTTTATGTGGCGACCGATGATGCGGACACCAACGTATCCGATGAGGAGGCACGGCAGGCAATCCTTGATGAGAAAGCAAAGACGGCGTCCGGTGCGGCAATTGGTACAGAGGAGGATGAGACTGCGATCACGCAGGATATGATCAGTCAACAGAAAGAGGTCATCATTCAGCAGCGTCAGTCAGACATGTTTGTTAAGAAATATAACCAGTGGCTGCAGGACAAGAAGGTTGATATCAATCAGAGTTTCTGGAATGATTTTTCCCTCTAGGAGAATGTCATTCCGGATCGTTTTGAAGGTGCAGCGTGCGGAGAAATTGTCTGCGGGAAAGGCTGTTTACAGCCGGGAGCAGATTTGTTATACTGAAAGTTAGGACAAAGAAAGCATAGGGACGAAAGAGAGGAATGTCAAATGGTGAAAGCAGAGCATGTTAATCCATTTATCTTATCCGTATGTAAGGTGGTCAAGGATGTGTGTATGATGGATCTGACCATCGGTAAGCCGGACGTGAAGAAGGAGGAGTATCCGGAGGATGCCTCTATCATTGAGCTTGGACTGGTCGGAGCACTGCAGGGCAAGGTGATCCTGAATATGGAGCATCCTACGGCATTGGAAATCATATCCAAAATGATGATGCAGCCGGTTGACACGATCGATGAGATCGGTCAGAGCGCGATCTCCGAGCTTGGTAATATGATCGCAGGCAACGCAGCGACCGTATTTGCCAGCAACAACATTCTGATCGACATCACGCCGCCGGATTATTATGAGGGAGGCCGGTATCAGGGCGAGGGGTGCCAGATGTTAAGCATTCCGTTCCGTTCGGATGCGGGAGCCATCTCGGTGGACATTTTTATAGCAGAATAACAGAACTGTCTGCGTACAGATCTGACACAGCATGTCAGTATTGCCGCGGCAGGATGATACAGGGATACAGCCGGCAGCAGATGCATGTCGGTTTTCTTCCGTTTCATAAGAGATAATAACAGATAAGAAAAGAGGATAAACATGGCAGGATTTAAACGATACCGCAAGGACGATCCGGTTTCGTATTCCCTCGGGATTACGTTGACTTTTGAACTCCTTCGTTACAAGACAGAATATGTCAATAAGGTCTACGTCCACTCTGCAATGAAGGAGGGAGAAACCTACGACAAGCTTCGCCGGATATGCGGGGAGGCAGGCATCCCGATCCAGCAGACGGACAAGATCTTTCATGTTCTTTCCCAGAAAGAAAACTGCTATGTGATCGGAGAGTTTCGCAAGTTTGAGGATGTGCTTGATCCCAGGGCATCCCACATTGTACTTGTCAATCCGTCCAATGCGGGCAACATGGGAACGATCATGCGAAGTGCACTTGGTTTTGAACTTAATCAGATGGCGATCATCCGCCCGGCAGTTGATGCGTTTGATCCGAAGGTGGTCCGCGCATCCATGGGAGCGATCTTCTCCACACAATTTCAGTATTTCGACAGCTTCGACGAATATCTGGAGCAGTTCGGGGAGAGAGAATTATATCCGTTTATGCTGCAGGCAAAGATCACTTTGCCGGAGATTAGTCCATCCGGAACATACTCGTTGATCTTTGGCAACGAGGCAACAGGACTTCCGAGAAAATTTCTCGATATCGGAACCTCTGTGATCATTCCGCATTCCGACCGGATCGACAGTCTCAATCTGCCAATTGCTGCAAGTATCGCCATGTATGCGGCACACAGTGCAGCCCGCCGGTAGGTGTTGACAACAAATGTATAATATATTATAGAAGAAAAGCAGTCCGGCATTTGCACAGTGAAGTGCCGATTCAATAAAAGAAATGGAGGATTATCATGGCAAAGATAGACATTATTTCAGGATTTTTAGGAGCAGGAAAGACCACACTGATCAAGAAGCTGATCGCGGAAGCATTTCCGGGCGAGAAGCTGGTACTCATAGAGAATGAATTTGGAGAGATCGGAATCGACGGCGGTTTCTTAAAGGAAGCCGGCATCCAGATCACCGAGATGAACTCTGGATGTATTTGCTGTTCTCTGGTAGGAGACTTCGGCGCCGCCTTAAAGGAAGTGCTTGAGAAGTATTCTCCGGATCGTGTTATCATTGAGCCGTCCGGTGTTGGTAAGCTTTCCGATGTCATCAAGGCAGTACAGAATATCGGTGATGGTGTAGTGATCAACAGCACCGCAGTCGTTGTTGATGCACAGAAATGCAAAATGTATATGAAGAATTACGGGGAGTTTTATAACAACCAGATCGAATATGCCGGCACAGTTATCTTAAGTCGTACCCAGAAGGTATCCGATGACAAACTTGACACCTGTGTCAAGATGATCCGCGAGAAGAACGATGAGGCATCCATCATCACAACACCATGGGATGATATTAATGGCAAGAATATTCTTGAGGCAATGGAGAAGGTAAACTCTCTCGAGAAGGAGCTTATGGAGGAGCATGAGCACCATCATCATGACGGAGAATGCTGCTGTGGACACCATCATGACCACGACGAACATCATCATGATCATGACGGAGAATGTGGCTGTGGACACCATCACGATCACGAGGAACATGAACATCACCATGACCATGACGGAGAATGTGGCTGCGGTCATCACCATGACCATCACGATGGCGAGTGTGGCTGCGGACATCATCACGACCATGAGGGCCATCATCATGCAGACGATGTGTTTACAAGCTGGGGCGTAGAAACAGCGCATAAGTTTACAGAGGACGAGCTGAAAGAGATCCTTGACAAGCTTGCAAAGGGCGGCGAGTACGGAGAAGTGCTTCGTGCCAAGGGTATCGTTACTCCTGCAGAGGGCGAGTGGTTCCACTTTGACCTGGTACCGGAGGAGACAGAGCTTCGCCGCGGCGCGGCTGATTATACCGGACGTATCTGTGTGATCGGTGCAAACCTGAACGAAGACAAGCTTAAAGAACTCTTCCACGTATAAAAGCTGCTTGACTAAGAAGAATAGAACGATGCAGATGCCGCAGAGCAGCACGATATGTGAAGCGTGAAAGATACACAGTGCATTTCATTGCGGCAGGTCATCTGCGGAATGGAGATTAATATGTTTGGAAAACAGAAACAGGAGATGATGGTATATGTCATCATGGGCTTTCTGGAGGCAGGAAAGACAAGCCTGATCAGAGACCTTCTGGTGGACGAGCTGTTTGATGACAAATCAAAAACACTGATCCTTGTATGTGAGGAAGGCGAGGAGGAATATCCGCAGGCATTGTTGGATCAGACACATGCGGCTTGTGAATACATTGAGGACGAAGAATCTTTCAATGGCAAAGTGATCGAGAAGTTCCTTAAAAAGCACCGCCCGGACCGCATCATTATCGAGTACAACGGAATGTGGCCGACCGTGCATATTCCGGAAATGTATGATTCTCTGGAGGAAATCTGCTTTGACAGAGAAGTATATTTCCAGACCATCGATGTGGTAAATGACGAAACATTCTTATTATATACCCGAAATATGCCGTCCATGATGGTAGAGCATTATAAGGTGTCCGAGATGGTCATCGTTAACCGCTGTACCGTGGAGAATACCAACAAGAATGCGATCCGCGGAAGCGTCAAGGCAGTCAATCCGCGAGCACAGATCGTGTATGAGTCAGAGGACGATGCCTTCTATGAGATGAAGGACGAGATGCCGTTCGATGTCAATGCGGACGTGATCGACATCAAAGAGGATGACTTCGGTCTCTGGTATGTCGATATGATCGATCATCAGTCCATATATGATGGCAAGACACTGCATCTGACCGGACGGATACAGAAGGCAAAAGGACTGGAAGCAGGTTATGTAATATTTGGACGCCATGCAATGACCTGCTGTGCCGATGATGTGCAGTTTATTGGTTTCCTTTGTAAAGCAGATGACTGGTCCGGTTTTGCTAATGGCAGCTATGTCACGATCACGGCAAGACTCGAATTTAAGTTCCGCAAAGAGTACGGAGAAGAGGGACCTGTATTCTATGCCGAAGAGGTTACAGCCGCTCAGAAACCGAAAGAAGAACTTGTATATTTCAATTAGAATAGTCATTTATTGCGCTGTGTTCGCCTGCAGGATGGACGCAGCGCTTTTTAGTAAATTTTTCTTGTGCAAAATATCCTATAAAAATAAAGGAAATAAAATAAAATTATGGAAAAAGTACAAAATATTTCAAAAATGTGGCGTTATTGGACATAAAATACAAAAATGACCGATTCGGATTGGTAAATTTGTATATATCTTATTTGTTGAAAAGTTGATATTATATTATGCGTAATGGAAGTGGTATAGCTGTCGGCAGTTGCGGATGCCGAAGGTTATGTTCACTTCTTAAAAATCAAACATACCCAAAACGATATTGGGGGAAATTTTAAGGAGGAAAAGAAATGAAGTTAACAAAAGGAATGAAGAAAGCTCTTTCCTTGCTTCTGTCTGCTGCTATGGTAGTGACAGGAGTAAACGTAACTACAAACGCAGCAAATGCTGCAGACGAAGTTCCATCATTCACATGGACAAATACCAACACAAATAGCTGGGACAATGAATCAGTTGATGTTAAATTGGTAAATGGTGATGGTGAGTACACAGCAGAGTTTAAGACAGCTAAGGATGCTACAGGTCTTAGAAATCTGGGATATGTAGAGACAAATGCTGATTCTACACTTAAGATTACTGTTAAATCTGTAATCGTTAATGGTACTGAGTTCGAGACAAACAAAGTCATTGAAATTACATCTGATACCAAGAATGGTATGGCTAACATCTGGGATGGTAAGTCTCCAAAAAATGTTCTGTATACAAATGGTGACAAGGATCTCTATTGCAGCGCAGATGAGATTTCTTACCGTGAGAACGGAGAGGCTAAGAAGATTGAGACTCTTTCATATGTATTTGATGTAACTAACACTGGTTACACACCTGTAGAGTCTACAGAGCCATCTAAGAATCCGGCTACAGAGACACCGGCTGTAACAGAACCTGCTAAGGTTACAACAACACCGGCTGTAACAGCAGAGCCAACTGTAGAGCCGACAGAAGCACCTACAGATCCTCCTGCAAAGCCTGCACCGGCTGATCTTGATAAGGGTCATCAGGCATACCTGATGTTCACAGATGATAACTATGGTTGGGGTTGCTGGAATGAGAACAAGGGTGAAGATGCCGTTGTAACCGGAAACGGTACATACACAGTATCTATCAATAAGTCTGATTTCAAGTCTACCGATGTAGCAAACGCTGCTAAGGGTGCTAAGGTATTCTGCGTAGATATTCTTGGACTTTGCACATCTGATAAGATGGATGCATCTAAGGCTGCTATCTCCAACGTAATCATCAAGTGTGATGGTAAGGAGTTCAAGGCTGACGAGTCTAAGATGTACGAAGGTCTTATTGAGAAGGATACAGGAAACTATCGTCTCGAGATCCGCAATGAGTGGGGATGGGGCAATGGCGACTTTGCTACAAAGGATGAGTTCGATCCTAACAGCGAGTTCGGCTTCGAGGAGTCTCTTTCTGTAACATTTACTGTAACTGGTATCCAGGAAGGTAAGACACCTGAGAAGGCATTTTTGACAACAGATGCAGAGGGCAATGAAGTATCTGTAGTATCTGCAGTAGGCGTTAGAGCAGCTGAGGCAGCTAAGATCACTCCGGCTCCTAAGGCTACAGCTACAGCTCCTGTTGCTAAGACAGCAACACCAGCAGGCGTTAAGACAGCTACACCAGCAGCTGTTTCTACAAAGTCTGTACTTGGTACAAGCAAGCTTACAACAGCTAAGAAGATGGTAGTAGTAGCTCCTGGCAAGTCTGTAAAGGTTGGATTCAAGGCTACAGCAGCTAAGAATACATCCGGTGCAGCAATCGTTAAGGCTACAACAGCTTCTAAGAAGGTTGCAACTGTAAAGGTTAAAGGTAAGAAGGTAACAATCAAGGTTCCTAAGAAGGCTGTAAAGGGTGCTTCTACAACAGTTACTCTGAAGTCTACAAAGGCAAATGGTAAGGCTATCTCTGCTAAGATCAAGGTTTATGTCCGCAACTCAGCCAAGAAGGTTAAAGCAGCTAAGAAGGCTATCACCGTTAAGAAGGGTAAGACAGCTAAGTTAGTTATCAAGGCATCTAAGGTTCAGAATAAGAAGAAAGCTTTCGTTGATACAATCACCGTTAAGGGCAAAGTTCTTAAGCTGACAAACGTTAAGTATGCTAAGGGTAAAGCAACTCTTACTCTGAAGGGTGCAAAGAAGGCTAAGAAGAAAGCCGTTACTATTAAGGTTGGTAGCAAGAAGGTTAAAGTTAAAGCTACTGTAAAATAATAGTTCACTTCTATTACAAATAAAAGAGCTTTCAAAAGGAAAGGGGATGCCCGTCGGGTGTCCTCTTTTTCTGTTCTGTAAACTGTACCGGATCCCTCTTAATGCTGTCGGATTACTGACTAAGACTTCCCATACCTCAAATTGATGTATGCCCATAATATTTCATATGTCTGGTTATTTAGAAATCATATTTTGTCTGCCAATATATCAAAAATCCGTGAGCTATGACTAAAAATTGTCTTGTCACTTACGGATTTCGAAAACTCTAATTGCTTTGCTGCTTTGATCATCGATATATTTATCAAAGCATTGCAAAGCAAAGATTTTTCGGAAATCCTACTGATCTGCGTCAATTTTTTAGTCATAGTTCACGAATTAACTGATTTC
>NZ_DBLXSO010000029.1:0-36151 GCF_057878315.1 Jutongia sp.
GCTCGGGCGGTTCGCGGCGGTTTGGGCGGGGCAGCGTTTGCGGCTTTTTTCAGACTTTCCCAGTCGGCACCACCAAGGATCTGATCCCACTGTGCATCCAGTCGTTCCATTTCGAACTGACACTGCTGATATAATGTTTTCATCTCCTCCAGCTTATCGCAGGAATCCGTCTTATACTGATCCATGATGTGATTCATAACCACATCACACGCTTTGATCTCTTCCCGAAGTGCATCGACATCCACATCTTGTGGAAGGAGCTGCATTTTCATTACCTCCGGGATCTCAATCTCCACGGCAGCATTGATCTGAAATTCATTACCATCCGCCGCCAGTTCCTCTCCGGAAGCAAGCTGCGATACATGCACCGGATTGTCTCCCCGCATCTGAATCCTTGCAACAAGACTAAGACCGGACATTTTCCCTTCCAGACCGGCTTTTCGACGCTGTGCCTTCCGGTATGTATCAATGTCTTCCTGCGTTACCGGCATCATCTGCTGCAGTCTGTCTGCTGCAGACTCCCGGTTGATACGGATCCGGTCCGCCTGTTCATACTGCCGCAGGAGTGTAACCTGATTTCTCTGTTCCTTCAAGGCTTGTGCCTGTGCGATCTGTTCGGAAAGCTTGGGCCACTCCTGTAAAACGTTCTCCATTTCGCGGATACGCTCCGTCTGATCCGTCAGCTTCTCTAATAAAATACGGCGCGTCTTAAGTGCTGTGCGAACACCGGAAAATTCCTCCTTCTCCGCTGTCCGCAGCTCCTTTTCCTTCTCCAGGCTGCGGATCCGGTCGGTGATCTCCTCGCAGGTTTCCTCGTCCGCCTCTGCCTTCCGCAGTTTTCCGCGAACCTCCTCCATCTCATAATACGCCTGCAGGATGAGTCCGACTTCTTTCTTCCATTTGTTATGGATACCTCTTTTCACGCCACCCTCCGGCAGCTCCATCCGGTCATCCCAATGGGCATTATATTGTGTAAGTCTCTGTTCAATCTGCTTTTCCAGTTCATCCAATGCAACGCCACCGGTCTCTAAAGCGGCACGGTTTAATACCGAAAACAACGTTTCCCTCGTCTGCTGCAGCTTATCCTTTGTCGCCTTGTCGCGGTTTAAGCCTTCCATAATGCTCTTCACGCAATTTAACTGTCTCTTCTGGGAAGCGAAAACAATTTCCCCGTAAATTCCTTCCTGATAGGGAAGCGTATCCCGAAGATATTGTTTTAACGCATCCGGATCCCTGATGAGCGTTCCATCCGGCAAAGTCAGACGGCAGATTCCTCCCTTTTTCTCCCATTCCTTCCGGATGCAGCATTCGCCCTCTTCGTCTTCAAAGACCAGAGCACCATCAATCACATCTCCCGCACGTCCCGTTGTTTTCTGCGGAAAATATCTGGCAATAAATTCCTTGTCACTTCTGGTATCCAGTTTCACATCCTTGAACAAAAGATAATAGATCAGATCGACCATCGTGCTTTTGCCCTGTTCATTGTCACCCACGATCAGATTCAGACCATCACCAAACTTGATCGTGGAAGCCGGATCGTTCCTATTCAGCCCGGCAAACTGATCACATTGTACTTCCTTTAGTTTCATAATCCTCCTTACTGCCGCGCCGGTTATTCCCGGCTGCATTCCTGCAGCAGTTCATATGCCATCTGCAGTTCCGTCTGATCCCCCTGAAGCGCCTCCATAAGCTTAGCCGCAAAGCTGCTCTCCGCAAATTCTTCCCGCACCCGGTCTAATGTAATCTCTTCGTGCAGTTCATCGTCCTGAAGCTCCCAGGATAAGAATCTGTCGCAATATTTCTTATACAGCTCCTGCCGTCTGCTGTATTCCTCGCTAAGCACGCTTCCGGTGACTGTGAGACGCACAACAGACTCCGCTTCTAACGGATCCAGCTTTTCCTGCAGAAGTGCTTCCAGAGAATCCCCCTCTGCCGATGAAACCCGCACTGCAATATCATAAAAGAAAATCGTTCCACTCTGATATTTCTTCGCAGACACCTGCGCTTTGTCTCCCTGCTTGTCAACAGAAATAATAAAACCATATCCACGGGTATTATTATGCAGATCCGTCTGCGCATGCGTTCCCGCATTAAATATACGGTATCCGCCAATCTCTTCGTCCTCTGAAAGTCCGCCCGGATACGGTATATGTGTGTGTCCGACCAGCCATACGTCCATTGGGATCGCCTGCAGCTCCGGCTCTGTCATCAAAAAATACTCTTTCTGCATATCGGGTGTAACACCCTCAATCGCACCATGCGCCATTCCAACGTTGATCTGTCCGCTTTTCAGGACACTCATTTTCTTGATCCACCCCAAATTATTCTCTCGGGAATGCTTCGACCGGCAAAACGCCGGATAAATAACGACGGTCTCCTCCGCAATTTCAATCGGGTATGGCTCAAACCGATCCAGTCGGATAATGTTATTGTCACATGTTCGCAGAGCATCATCAAAATCCTTCCAGACCTTTTCCTCTCCGGTATAATAATCGTGATTGCCCGGAAGCACCAGCACTCTGCCTGCAAATCCCGCCAGAATACGCACGACCCTTTCTACATCCGACTTACGGATACTGCTGCAATTGTCGAAAAGATCTCCGGTCACTGCAAAGATATCGCAGCCCTCCTGCTCCGCCTTCTCAACCATCTTCTCAAAGCATACAAAACGGTTATCCACAAGCCTGTCGCGGATCTCCGGATATCTGTCGTACTTTTTGCCAAAGTGGTTGTCGCCGGTTACAAAAATTTTAATCATAGCTTCCTCCTGTCCCCTGCATGATCTGTCTGTGTATATAGTATAAAAAAACACCCGTTTGTGCAAGTACAAACGGGTGCAAAAAAGAGCTTTCCGATTGTTCGGAAAGCTCTTTAAAATCCAGTTTGATACAAGTCGGATCAAAGATTACTCGATGATTGTAGCAACCTTTCCAGATCCTACTGTACGTCCACCCTCACGGATAGCGAAGTTAAGACCCTGCTCCATAGCGATTGGGTGAATGAGCTCTACAGTAAGCTCTACGTTATCGCCTGGCATACACATCTCAACACCATCAGGAAGGTTACATACACCTGTTACGTCAGTTGTTCTGAAGTAGAACTGTGGACGATAGTTATTGATGAAAGGAGTATGACGACCACCCTCCTCTTTCTTCAGTACGTAAACCTGAGCTGTGAACTTCTTGTGGCAAGTAGTTGTACCAGGAGCTACAAGTACCTGACCTCTCTCGATATCCTCTCTCTTGATACCACGAAGAAGAGCACCAATGTTATCACCAGCCTGAGCCTCATCAAGAAGCTTACGGAACATCTCGATACCAGTTACAGTAGTCTTCTGAACCTCTTCCTTAACACCGACGATCTCAACTTCCTCGTTGAGGTGGAGAACACCACGCTCTACTCTACCGGTTGCAACAGTACCACGACCGGTAATTGTGAAGATATCCTCGATAGGCATCAGGAATGGCTTATCTGTAGCACGCTCTGGATCTGGAATGAACTCATCAACTGCATCCATGAGCTCCATGATCTTGTCGCCCCACTCACCGTTTGGATCCTCAAGAGCCTTAAGAGCAGAACCCTTGATGATTGGGCAGCCTTCGAAACCATACTCCTCAAGTGCCTCGGTTACTTCCATCTCTACGAGCTCGATCAGCTCCTCATCGTCAACCATATCACACTTGTTAAGGAATACTACGATATAAGGTACGTTTACCTGACGGGACAGAAGGATATGCTCCTTTGTCTGAGCCATAACACCATCAGTAGCAGCTACTACGAGGATAGCACCATCCATCTGGGCAGCACCAGTGATCATGTTCTTTACATAATCAGCATGACCTGGGCAGTCAACGTGTGCGTAATGTCTCTTCTCTGTCTGATACTCAACGTGAGCAGTAGAGATTGTGATACCACGCTCTCTCTCCTCTGGAGCCTTATCGATATCTTCAAAGTTCTCAGCTGCGTTACCTGGAACTCTTGCAGCAAGTACCTTTGTGATAGCAGCAGTAAGTGTTGTTTTACCATGATCTACGTGACCGATGGTACCAATGTTACAATGGGGTTTGGTTCTTTCAAACTTTTCTTTAGCCATTTTTAATTATCCTCCTTAAATTCATACGACTCATAGTCTGCCCATCACGGACAAATTTCACGCTATGGGCATTATTATATTGCACTTTCAAGGAATTTTCAAGTGCTTTTTATACTATGAGACACATTTTTAATAACATTTTCTAATTATTATTTGTCTTTAGAAGCAAGCACTTTGTCCTGAACATTCTTAGGACACTGCTGATACTTCTCAAAGAACATTGAGTAGTTACCACGTCCCTGTGTGCTGGAACGAAGCTCTGTTGAGTATCCGAACATCTCAGCAAGCGGTACGAATGCACGTACAATCTTTCCACCACCGATATCGTCCATACCCTCGATCTGACCACGCTTAGCGTTCAGACTTCCGATAACATCGCCCATGTACTCCTCAGGCATTGTTACCTCGACCTTCATGATTGGCTCAAGAAGAACAGGATTACCCTGCTTCATAGCGTCCTTGAATGCCATAGAACCGGCAATGTGGAATGCCATCTCGGATGAATCGACCTCATGGTAAGAACCATCCCAAACGTTAGCATATACACCAAGCACCGGATAACCACCAAGGATACCTGCCTGAGCTGCTTCCTCGATACCCTCGCCAACTGCTGGGATATACTCCTTAGGAATTGCACCACCGACAACGGTAGACTCGAACTTGAATGTCTCCTCACCGTTCGGATCCATTGGCTCAAATTTAACTTTACAATGTCCGTACTGACCACGTCCACCGGACTGCTTAGCATACTTACTGTCGATATCAACAGCCTTAGTGATTGTCTCCTTGTATGCTACCTGTGGAGCACCAACATTTGCTTCTACCTTAAACTCACGAAGGAGACGGTCTACGATAACTTCCAGATGAAGCTCGCCCATTCCGGCGATGATTGTCTGACCGGTCTCTGAATCTGTGTGAGCACGGAATGTAGGATCCTCTTCTGCAAGCTTTGCAAGAGCCTCACCCATCTTACCCTGATCGTTCTTTGTCTTAGGCTCGATAGCAAGCTCAATAACCGGCTCAGGGAATTCCATAGACTCAAGGATTACCGGATGCTGCTCATCACAGATAGTATCACCTGTTGTGGTAATCTTGAAACCTACTGCTGCAGCGATATCACCGGAATAAACCTTGTCGATCTCGCTACGGCTGTTTGCGTGCATCTGTACGATACGTCCGACACGCTCTTTCTTATCCTTTGTCGCATTCAGTACGTAAGAACCTGAGTTCAGTGTACCGGAATAAACACGGAAGAATGCGAGCTTTCCTACGAACGGATCAGTCATGATCTTGAATGCAAGTGCTGCGAAAGGCTCGTCATCAGATGACTTACGAACAACGTCGTTTCCTTCCTCATCAACACCTGTGATATCAGGGATATCTGTTGGTGCAGGCATGAACTCGATAACGCCATCGAGCAGCTTCTGAACACCCTTGTTCTTGTATGCGGAACCGCAGTATACCGGAACTGCCTCACAAGCAATTGTTCCCTTACGGAGTGCTTTCTTGAGCTCATCGATAGATGGCTCCTCACCCTCAAGATACTTCTCAAGGAGATCATCGTCTAACTCGCAAACCTTCTCGATAAGGTTGTCATGCCATTCCTGTGCAAGATCCTTCAGATCGTCAGGAACCTCTGTGATCTCAATGTCAGTACCCTCATCATTCTTATAATAGTACGCATCCATCTCGAAAAGATCGATCAGACCGATAAAGTCATCTTCCTTACCGATTGGAATCTGTACTGGGATAGCATTCTTGCCCAGACGATCAATGATTGTCTGAACAGACATGAAGAAATCAGCACCCATCTTGTCCATCTTATTGATGAATGCCATACGTGGTACATTATATGTGTCTGCCTGACGCCATACGTTCTCTGACTGTGGCTCAACACCTGCCTTAGCATCAAACACACCGACAGCACCATCCAGTACACGCAGTGAACGCTCTACCTCTACAGTAAAGTCTACGTGACCCGGAGTATCGATGATATTGATACGATGCTCTAATGCACCAGCCTTTGGTTTATGATGATCCTCAAGTGTCCAGTGACATGTTGTAGCAGCGGAGGTAATTGTAATACCTCTCTCTTTCTCCTGCTCCATCCAGTCCATCGTAGACGCACCATCATGAGTCTCACCAATCTTATAATTTACACCGGTATAATAAAGAATACGCTCTGTCAAAGTGGTCTTACCCGCATCGATATGAGCCATGATACCGATATTTCTTGTTCTGTCAAGTGGATATTCTCTTCCAGCCAAGGTCGTTTACCTCCTCTATGAATCTTACCAGCGATAATGTGCAAATGCCTTGTTTGCCTCTGCCATTTTGTGCATATCTTCTTTTCTCTTAACGGCAGCGCCAGTATTGTTTGATGCATCAAGAATCTCGTTAGCAAGTCTCTCTTTCATTGTCTTCTCGCCTCTCTTGCGTGAGAACAGAGTAAGCCAGCGAAGAGCGAGTGCCTGTCTTCTGTCAGGTCTAACCTCGATAGGTACCTGATAAGTAGCACCACCAATACGTCTTGCCTTAACCTCAAGCTGTGGCATGATATTGTTCATTGCCTCCTCGAATACTTCGAGCGCGTCCTTACCGGACTTCTCAGCGATCTGCTCAAATGCACCATAAACGATCTTCTGAGCAACACCTTTCTTACCATCTAACATGATATTGTTGATCAGCTTTGTAACTACCTTGCTCTTGTAGACAGGATCTGCTAATACATCTCTTTTCTGTATATGTCCTTTACGTGGCACGTTACTTCCCTCCTTAATATTATTTGACAATACTACACAGCCGACACTGCATCAGCGTATTGCCATCATTAATTCATCGGTACTCACGAATTTCTGTGTCCGCACCAGGTTAATCAGTAAAAATTAATCCGGCACATCCCCAAATTAGTGAATGATTACTTCTTAGGTCTCTTTGCTCCATACTTAGAACGGCCCTGCTTTCTGTTTGCAACACCGGCTGTATCGAGTGTACCACGGATAATATGATATCTGGTACCTGGCAAATCCTTTACTCTTCCGCCACGGATGAGTACGACACTATGCTCCTGAAGGTTATGACCCTCACCCGGAATATAAGTTGTAACCTCGATACCGTTTGAGAGACGAACTCTGGCGGTCTTTCTAAGAGCTGAGTTAGGCTTCTTAGGTGTAGCAGTACGAACTGCAGTACAAACACCTCTCTTCTGTGGAGAACTCTGAGCTACTGTCTTCTTGTTCAGAGAGTTGTAGGTGTACTGAAGTGCAGGAGAATTAGACTTCTTTGAAGAAACCTTTCTTCCCTTTCTTACTAACTGGTTAAATGTTGGCATTAATTTTCACCTCCTGTGATCATAATAAAAATACGCAAAAAAGTACGCGAAAAACACGCACTTGTTCAGTATATGCCCACCGGAAGGGTTTGTCAAGCACTTTTCCGGCTATTTTTGTAATTTCTGAGAGAAGTCACAAACATAGAAATCGGAGAAGTCTGTTGCATGTATCATCAGATCATTTATTTCAACTTGATCTCCTGAATCGTGCTGTCATTAAACAGGTAATAATGATTCCTGCCATTGCCGCGGAAGAAATAATCAACGCCTTCTTCCACCGATGCATGAAATCTCAGCACACCATTCAGCCGGAACACCCCGCATTCCTTTGCGGAATAAAACAGGATCTCATTCCCATCAAGCTGAATATCATTATAATCGTTTGCGAAATCAAACGATGAAGTCTTATTTCCTTTGGTATTGTAAATGTCCATATGATACGGAGTTTTCTTACTGCCCGTATCCAACACCAGCCCGATCGCGCTCTTATTATAGAAAACACTCTTGATATTCTTTCGCACCTTTTTCCGGACGATCTGCTTGGGCTGCTTCATTCCTTTCCAGATATAAAAGCCGCTGTCCGCAAAAAGAACCACCTGATCGTCCGACAGAAAATGTACATCCGTCACAAGCGATTTCTGATAATTCTTCGCTCCGACAATGCAGTCGGAATTCTTTCCGACATCCGAGAAGTTATAAAATACAACGCGGCTCTCTGCCGTCCCGTTCACGACACAGATATAGGAAGCAACCACGCTCGTACCGTCCGGCGAGATCGCCATACAGACCGGATAACCGTCATCCACATTGGTCGGAATCTTCACAAGCAGCTTCGAGGAGACATCGTAGGGATTGTAAATATTGATCATATCCGAGGAACTGTCCTCCAGCAAAAGCGCCGCGAGTCCCTGCTTCGATACATCCGCCTGCTTGATCTCATAATCTACCGACAGCTCTGTTGCTTCATGCTTGCCATTGTAGATCACCGCATCCTTGCCACCAATATCTGCCACAAGGATATATTCGCCTCTGATCACAACTGATGGGTTACTCATTTCGTAACTTCCGGTCCAGAGTGTTTTCCCTTCCATATCCACACCTGAGATTCCGTCCTTGCTGTACTTGATCAGCGAGTCATCATTATTGATATAGCGCTCCGTTCCCGCGTCCTGTCTCTGCGTCTCCTTCAGGACTTCATATTCTGTATATTGCTTATTGATATATCCGTTGATCAGAAGAATAAAGATTCCCACTGCCACAACAACGCTGGCAAGACAGATCACAATGAACATTCTGTTATGCCACAGGGAAACCTTTGCCTCTGCCGGATTCATTTCATCAGACATAGTTTTGCTCCAATCTAAAATAAGTGATAGCCACTTGGACTACCACTTATTTTACATAACTTTCATCGAATATACAACACCCGTTTTATTTTCTGCACTCTCCCCGGACATCTTATTTGTAATCCGGAAGAACGATGCACTGCCCCTCATAAATTGCATCGGCATCCTTCAGACCGTTTGCCTTTTTGATCTTTTTCTCATAGGAAAGATCATGGTACTGCCGCCAGACGATCTGCGATAGCGTATCGCCCTTTCGCACAATGTAGCTCTGCGTCCCGCTTCCGATGCTTGTTTTCTTTGCACGGCTGCCGGCTGACTGCTTGCTTTCCGTCCCTGCCGCACTTTTTCCTGCTCCGGTCGGCTTTTGATCTGTCCCATTTTCAGGACTCGTCTTTGTATCAATTTCTTCCTTATCCTGCTTGTCCGCACCGCTTTGCGCTGTCCCTGCATTCTCGTCTCCCTGTTGTACAGCTTCACCAGCCTGCTCCGTTGTTTTTCTCCGCGATGATGCATCCGTCGTCTGTACCGATTCAGCACTCTGTCTCGGAATCTCCTTCACAGTGTCCTCGGTATTCTGCGCCTGTCTTGACATGGCGGCCACATCCTCCTGCTGCTTTCCGACGTATTCTGTCAGCGTATCTACTGTCTGTTCCATTTTCCGGATCCGTGCCGTGCTGTCCAACATCGTATGTACACCGAACAGCAGGGCGATTCCGGCCGCCACCGCTCCGCAGTATGCCAGAAGCTGCATGTTCTTCTTGTGCTCCTCCTTTTCCTCTATCACATGACGCATCGATACCGTTACGGTATCCTTATAGTCTCCGTCGATACTCTCCGGTTCTGTGCTGTCAAGCATAAAATTCTGCATCTGCGGATTTTTTTCGAAATACACATAATAGCCGGACATTTCCTTTAGCATGCTCCTCTGCCACAGAAAGATTTTTTCTTCCTTCTCGCTTAAATCCCACAAGAATAAAGTCCTGTTCTCTCTGGCAAATTCCTTTTTCTGGAGACGGCGCACCTGACTGTCCACATTACTGCTCCACATCGGAACTCCGCACGCCCATCCGAGCACCTGCGCCTCCGGAAAATTTTCAGCAATGCTCTGGTGCACCTGATCCCAGGTTTCTTGTTCGATACCGCCCTTTTCCAGAATTTTCTCCTCTTCAAGAGCCATCGCTCCATACAGAAAGACTGCTTCCTTTGCTTCCTGTTCCCCATACTTTCCTAGCAGAAGAACAACCACCGGCTCCTGCGCATGGACAAAGCATTGCTTCAGATAAGTGATCACATAGTCCTCCAGATATATCTTCTGTCCCGGAAGTGGGACACCTATCTGGCGGACATTTTTCGGGTATTTATTGTATTCGTAAATATTTTTTTCTTCTTTTGCACCGTTTGTTGTCTCCTCCATCACCTTACACCTCACTACGTTTTCCCTGATTTTCATCCGTTCTGATTACGGAATTTTCAGTTGTAACTATAGCACTTTGCCGGTGATGATTTCTGTCGAAGCAATGTGCTGTTTTCGGATATCACAGGAAACATTTCGACATGCCGTTCGAAAAATGAAGGTTTAGTTTTTCCTCTGCCGGGCATACTTATAACAATCAACGCAAATCAAATATATGGAGAAACAATTACTATGACAAATACAACACTTTATTTTACACCTGCTGCCGCAAAGAGCCAGAACAAATTCTGCAGTGCTCTTTCTCAAATGATCGCTCAGGTTCATGACCGCCCGATCGTCTTTCTATGTATCGGCTCAGACCGTGCGACCGGAGATTGTCTCGGACCGATCATCGGCGAGCAGCTTTCCTCCGTTCTGTCAGCAGGAAACCGCAGAAACGGCAGCCAAAAACAAAAAGCGGCTGTATACGGAAGTCTGCGTCATACCGTGCATGCCGGTAATCTGTCAGATACTCTCTCTTCCATATATAACCGCTATTCAGATCCTTTTATTATTGCGATCGATGCGTCGCTTGGTGTTTCGGAGCACATCGGCTTCGTCACTCTCGGTACCGGTAGTCTCCGTCCCGGCATCGGTGTCAGCCGCAGCCTTCCCGCCGCCGGCGACATCCACATCACCGGTATTGTCAATCACTCAGGAAGCAATAATCATCTGACGCTGCAGACAACAAAGCTTCTGACGGTCGCCGAGCTTGCCGGCTTCATCACACAGGGGATCCTGAACGCATTACATGTCCGTCCTTCCCTCCAGAGCCCGCAGAAGCGTCACCTCATCGATATACTCTAAATCGCCGCCCACCGGAACGCCGCTTGCAATTCGGCTGACCTTGATCCCGGTCGGTTTCACCAGCTTACTAATGTAAGTCGCCGTGGCATCGCCTTCCAGATTCTTGTTGGTGGCAACAATCACCTCATCGACGTCCTTCTGCAGACGCACCATCAGCTCGCGCAGCCGGATATCGGCAGGTCCGATTCCAAGCATCGGCGAGATTGCCCCATGCAACACATGATAAACACCGTCAAACTTGCCGGTTTTCTCATAGGCTGCCAGATCTCTGGGATTCTCTACTACCATGATCACACGATGATTCCGCTTATCGCTGGCACAGATCGGACACAGCTCCTGATCGGTATATGTACAGCACTCCTTACAGTAGTGTACATTCTTCTTGGCATTTGTCATCGCCTGAGAAAGACTTGCCACTTGATCCTCCGGCATATTGAGTATATGAAATGCCAGACGTTGTGCTGACTTGGCACCGATTCCCGGCAGTCTCGATAATTGTTCTACAAGAGTCGTAATCTGACTGCTGTATACATCCATTTTGGTCACTTTCCCTTCGGTTTTCTATGCTTTCATGTACTTCTGCCTATGTTATTCACATGTCCTGAAATCCAAATTAAAACAATCCGCCGCCGAGTCCGCCAAGACCACCTGTGAGCTGCTGCATCATCTGAGTATTCTCCTCATCCATCTTACGAAGTGCCTCGTTGGTTGCTGCCACGATCAGATCCTCGAGTGTCTCGATATCGTCCGGATCTACAACCTCCTCAGAAAGCTTTACGGAAATCACTTCCTTTTTGCCGGATACCTTAACGGTAACAACTCCACCGCCGGCAGATGCCTCGAACTCCTTCTCTTCCATCTCCTTTGTTCTCTCTTCCATCTGACGCTGCATTCTCTGTGCCTGCTTCATCAGATTATTCATATTTCCCGGCATTCCGCCCTGAAATCCACCTCTTTTTGCCATAATTAAAATCCTGCCTTTCTATTCGTCTACGATTTCTATTCCATCGAAATGGATAATATTACCAATGTCCTCATACTGCTCCTGCACCTTCTCAGAGACAACGCGGGTCTGGATCTCGACTTCCTTGCCGAGGATTTCCTGAACGATCACGTTCAGTTCCTCCAGACGCTTGCCATCATCCTGCTGGAAAATTCCGCCATCCGTCGCATCGGCAAACTGCAGCACAAGTGCTCCGTTCTCTCCAACGGTTCTCTTGGCATTCTCAAGAGCGATCCGCTCTACGGGACCACACTGTGCGATCACCTGCGGCCATTGCTTTAACAGCTCTTTGATATCCTCCGGCACTGCCTTCGGGTAAATCTTAGGAACATCCTCCTTCGGCTCTGCCTTCACCGGAGCTGCTGCCTGCTGTACCGGTGTATGAACGACGCCGTTTTCCAGCTGCTTTTCCATGGCATCCAGCCGCTGCAGTATTGTTGTCATATCCTGCTTTTCATCCATCTGCGGCTTACAGAGCTTGATCAGTGCGACCTCGATCAAAATACGCTTCTGCACGGCATACCGGATCTGATTGGATAATTCCGATAAGATCCGGATATAACGGATCAGCGTCTCCTGCGGAAGCATCCGGCTCTCCTCCTTCAGACTTACAAGCTGCTCGCTTGATACATCCACAAGCTCACTGCCCTGCTCGGAGCTTGCGATCAACAGCAGATTACGCAGATACCAGATAAATTCATTGATAAACTGCGTCAGATCACGTCCGCTGACCATCATCTCCTCGACAAGCTCCAGACAACCGACAGCATTGTACTGTGCCACATACCGGAACATTCTGCTGTACACGGCGGTATCAACCGCACCAAGCACCTCAAGTGCTTTATCATAGGTCAGTGCCTGCCCCAGATAAAAGGCAATACACTGATCCAGCAGACTGAGTGCATCACGCAGCGAACCGTCCGCTGTCTTCGCAATGTAGCGCAGTGCTTTGTCCTCAACCTCAAGCTGCTCCTTGTCGACCAGCTCCCGCAGACGTGCCTGGATCGTATCGATCGTGATCCTCTTAAAATTGTACCGCTGGCACCTGGAAAGGATCGTGATCGGAATCTTATGTGCCTCTGTCGTCGCCAGAATAAAGATCACATACTCCGGCGGCTCCTCCAGCGTCTTTAAGAGTGCATTAAATGCTCCTGTAGAAAGCATATGCACCTCGTCAATGACATAAACCTTATAACGCCCTTCTGTCGGCGAATACTGTACCTCATCAATGATATCCCTGATATTGCCGACACCATTGTTGGATGCCGCATCAATCTCGATCACATTCATCGAGGTCTGGCTGTTGATCTTCTGACACATTGCACACTGGTTGCATGGACTTCCATCTACCGGCGACTCACAGTTGACTGCCTTTGCCATGATCTTTGCAACCGAGGTCTTACCGGTACCTCTTGTACCGCAAAACAGATAGGCATGACCAATCCGGTCTGTCTTGATCTGGTTGCGGAGTGTTGTCACGATCTGATCCTGTCCTTTAACCTCATCAAAGCCGGATGGTCGAAATTTGCGATATAATGCCGTGTATGACATATTCGCCTCCTGTTTCATTAAATCTTGTAATTCTCTTCAGATATGGTATAAAATCCCCCTGCTGTTAATCGCCGAAGCAGATGCCCATATCCTTGATCTCCTGAATAATGGATGACTTCGGATCAACCATTTTCAGTTTACCTGCCACTTCAGAAAGTGGAACCGGCACAGTCTCTCCGTTGACAATACCAACCATATAACCATACTGCTTCTTGATGATAAGCTGTGCTGCCGCCGCGCCCAGTCTTGTGGAAAGCACGCGGTCATACGGACAAGGCTCGCCGCCTCGCTGCATATGTCCCGGAACGGTAATACGCACCTCCTGACCGGTCTTCTCCTGAATCTTGGCACCGATCTCATAGGAGATCGACGGATATGCCATCTTCTTCCGTTTTGCCTTTAATTCCTTCTTGCTTAAGGCTGCATCCTCCTTGGAGATCGCACCCTCAGCTACCGCAAGTATCGAGAACCGTTTGCCCTGCGCACTTCTCTTCTCCAGAGCCCTGACCACAGAATCAATGTCATATGGGATCTCCGGCAGAAGAATGATGTCTGCTCCACCGGCAATACCGGCATGGAGTGTCAGCCAGCCAACCTTGTGACCCATAACCTCAACGATAAATACACGTCCGTGGGAAGCTGCTGTCGTATGGATGCAGTCGATCGCATTGGTGGCGATATTCACAGCGCTCTGGAAGCCGAAGGTGATATCGGTTCCCCAGATATCGTTGTCGATGGTCTTTGGAAGCGTTACCACGTTACAGCCTTTCTCACTGAGGAGGTTCGCTGTCTTATGGGTACCGTTACCACCGAGGATAACCAGACAATCCAGTTTCCATTTCTTGTAATTGTCTAACATAGCTTTTACTTTATCAAGCCCGTTCTCATCCGGCTCGCCCATCTTCTTGAACGGCTGGCGGGAGGTTCCGATGATCGTGCCACCCTCTGTCAGAATGCCGGAGAAATCCTTTGGCTCCAGCTTACGGCGATTGCCGTAGATCAGTCCCTTGTATCCCTCCAGGATACCATAGATCTCCACCTCCGGATCCGCCTGATATAATGTCTTTGCCACGCCACGCATGGTTGCATTTAAACTCTGGCAGTCGCCACCACTTGTCAAAAAACCGATTCTTTTCACGTTGCCCTCCAATTCTGCGCCCCCAAAGCGCCCCAAATACTCTTATCTCAGTAACGTTTCTTCTCACACGAATGGTGTGATGTATCTTCCGAGGCTTTTCCTTCCTGCACCTCGTCCAACTCCTTCTGTCTCTCCGGCGTATATCCGTACTTCTTCCGGACAATGTGATACATCAGCGAACCGCCAGCCAGAACAACGACCAGCACTACGCCTGCCACCGCCGGGGATACGATTACCGTAAGCATCGTATTCATAATTCACCTCTACAGATGCCAGATATCCTCATTGTACTGTGCGATCGTACGATCGGATGAGAAAAATCCTGCCTTTGCAATATTAACAAGCATTTTCTTCTCCCACGCATTCTTATCTGCATAGTCCTGAAGCATCTTCTCCTTCACCTGAATATATTCCTTTACGTCAAGCAGTGTCATGAACCAGTCCTTTGTCAGAAGCTCCATGTACAGACGGATCAGGCTCTTCTTATTGCCTACTGCGAACATCTCCTTGCTGATAATAAAATCAACAAGCTTTGCGATCTCCGGATCTGTATCATAGATGGACTCTGCACTATAATCTGCCTTTGCATAATGCTCGATAACCTCTTCACTTGACTGACCGAAAATATAAATATTGTCATCACCGACAAACTGATGGATCTCAACATTGGCTCCATCCTCTGTACCAAGAGTGATCGCCCCGTTGAGCATGAACTTCATATTACCGGTTCCGCTCGCCTCCTTGGAAGCTAAAGAGATCTGCTCTGAAATATCTGCTGCCGGAATCACCTTCTCGGCATAAGATACATTGTAGTTTTCTAACATAACAACCTTAAGATACGGGCTTACCTCCGGATCATTGTTGATCAGCTCGGACAGGCACAGGATCAGATGGATAATATCCTTTGCGATCGTGTATGCTGGTGCTGCCTTGGCTCCAAAGATCACGGTAACCGGTGTCTTTGGCTTATTGCCTGCCTTGATATCCATATACTTGTGGATCACGTATAATGCGTTCATCTGCTGGCGCTTGTATTCATGAAGACGCTTTACCTGTACATCGAATACAGAGTTTACATCAATCTCAACGTTCTCCTTCTCCTTCAGGTATGCAGCAAGCTCCTTCTTCTTCTCTGTCTTGATCTCATAAATATCATCCAATACCTTCTGATCGTCCTTATACTTTAACAGATCCTCCAGCTTGGATGCGTCCTTCTTGAAGTCCGGACCGATCTTGCCGCTAATGTAATCCGTCAGCTGGTGGTTGCAGTGAAGCAGCCAGCGGCGGAATGTGATACCGTTCGTCTTGTTGTTGAACTTCTCCGGATACAGATCATAGAACGGCTTTAACTCGGAGTTCTTCAAGATCTCTGTATGCAGATATGCCACACCGTTGACACTGCTGCTGTAATGAATGTCGATATGCGCCATATGCACAGTATTATTCTCGTCGATGATCGCAACTCCCGGATCAGAATACTTCTCCTTTACCTTTACATCAAGCATCTTAATGATCGGTACAAGCTGAGGAACAACCTTCTCAAGATACCACATCGGCCACTTCTCGAGTGCCTCTGCAAGAATCGTGTGATTGGTATATGCGCACATTCTGGTTACAATACCGATTGCATCGTTCATCTCGATACCACGGTTGACCAGAAGACGGATCAGCTCAGGGATCACCATTGTCGGATGGGTATCATTGATCTGAACAACCGCATAATCCGGCAGATCATACAGGTTGCTTCCCTTTGCCACTGCCTCATCCAGAATCAGCTGTGCCGCATTGCTGACCATGAAATACTGCTGATAAATACGAAGCATCTGTCCCTGCACATCGCTGTCATCCGGATACAAAAACAGCGTCAGATTCTTTGCAATCTCCTCTTTGTTGAACCAGATGCTGTCATCCTGCACAATGGAATCATCCACGCTGTCCAGATCAAACAGCTTCAGAGTATTGACCTTATTATCATAGCCGGTTACGTCAATTTCATACATCACAGACTGTACCGTCTTGTTATTAAAAATAACCGGATAACCGACATTCGTTCTGCGAAGCCAGCTCTGATCCTGAATCCATGGATTCGCTGTCTCCTTCTGCATGTTCTTCTCAAACACCTGCTTAAATAAGCCAAGGTGGTAATTGAGACCAACACCGTCTCCCGGCAGTCCCAGTGTTGCAATGGAATCCAGGAAGCACGCTGCCAGACGTCCCAAACCTCCGTTACCAAGGGATGGCTCCGGCTCGATCTCCTCAATGTCTGCCATTGTCTTTCCATGCTTTTTCAGTGCTTCATTGACTGTGTCATACAGTCCCAGATTGATCAGATTGTTGGACAAAAGCTTTCCGATCAGAAACTCTGCAGATATGTAATATACCTTTTTCTTTCCTTCAATCCGTCCCTTCCGGTCAATCGCCTTCTTGGTCAGATTCAGCAGATTGTAATAAATCTCTTCATTACTTCCGCCTGCTGCAATACTCTCAATCTCCTGTTCAAACATAATGAACCTCCTCACAAGTTTCCTATTAACTAAAAACAATATGGTATACTCACCTGTACCTCTCATATTGTCCCACATACAGATAAGTATACCATACTTTCATGTCACGGTCAAAAAGAAACAACCGCATTCTATGTCGGCTGCGCCCCTGTAAACACAATGATTTCGGAGGCTTCACAGCTTCTTTTCATTCTTTACGCAAAGTTTTTACATAATGCACTGCTTTCGGCGAATACATTCCAATGTATTCCTTCCGGCACCGCACATGTATTATTTGTAGAGAGGGCCATATGCTGCGCAGGCACGATAGTCCTGACCCTCTTTGTCCATGCCAAATGCGTTCCATGCAGACGGACGGAAGATATCCTCCTCCGGTACATTGTGCATGCATACCGGGATTCTCAAGATAGATGCCAGTGTGATCAGATCAGCACCGATGTGACCATAGCTGATCGCACCATGGTTAGCACCCCAGTTATTCATAACATCGTAAGCCGTCTTAAATGCACCCTCTCCGGTAACGCGTGGAGCGAACCAGGTACATGGCCATGTGTAGTCGGTACGCTTCCAGATCTTGTCGGAAATCTCATCCGGCAGATTGATCGTATAACCCTCACAGATCTGCAGAACCGGTCCGAGTCCTTTCACCAGATTCAGACGGATCATGGTTGCAGGCATCTCTGCTCTTGTCAGATATCTGGAAGAGAAGCCGCCTCCACGGAAATATCCGTTATCGGCTGCACACCACTCGGTTGCCTCCAGACATGCCTTCTGATCTGCCTCGGTCATCTCCCAGAACGGCTTGATCACACCGTTGCCGTTCTCGTCCTTAACCTCTCCGCAGGCATCCAGACAAGCTGCTCCGGAGTTGATCAGATGAAGGAAGCCGCCTGCCTCCTTGGCAATACCCTCTAATTCATACCCGGTTGCTTTCTTAACGGCATCCGGGCTCCAATATGTACGAACATCCGCAAAGATCTGTGCACGTCCGGTCAACAGCTTCATAAACAGCATTCCAAGTCCGTTCAGGGTATCGTTCTCTGTTGCCAGAATGTATGGCTCTCTTGCTCCGTTCCAATCGAAGGAGGAGTTACAGAGTGCCTCTGCGAAATCTCCGTTCGGGTAGAAGTCTGTCCACTGTCTCTGACCCTGGAAGCCTGCTGCGATGGCATTATGTCCGACAGCCTCTTCCTCTCTGCCCTCCGGAAGATTCTTGTTACCATTCATCAGATCCTTGATGATACACATCATCTTTACAACGAACTCCCAGTCACGCTGCTTCTGCTCATCGTTTCTCTTTACAAAATCAGGATTCTTATCCCAACCCTCCTTGCAGTGGGACTCAGTCCACGACAAGGCTCTCTCAAACTCTTCATGATCGTAAATGCCCTCTGACATACGGCGGATGATCTCTACCTCATCGACAGACTCAACACGCATGCCAAGATATTCCTCGATAAACTCGCAGTTAACGATAGATCCTGCAATACCCATTGTCACCGCACCGATCTGCAGATAAGACTTTCCTCTCATGGTTGCTGCGGCGATCGCTGCACGTCCAAAACGAAGCAGCTTCTCCTTTACATCTTCAGGAATCTCCTCAGCGTCTGCCTCCTGAACGTCTCTTCCATAAATGCCGAATGCAGGAAGTCCCTTCTGTGCATGTGCCGCAAGAACTGCTGCAAGGTAAACCGCACCGGGTCTCTCTGTACCATTAAAGCCCCATACTGCTTTGATGGTGTTCTTATCCATATCCATGGTTTCTGATCCGTAGCACCAGCAAGGAGTTACGGTAAGTGTAATATCAACACCCTCCCTGCGGAATTTATCTGCACAGGCTGCTGCCTCTGCAACACGTCCGATCGTTGTATCCGCGATGACAACCTTTACCGGCTCACCGTTGGAATAACGCAGATTCTCCTCAAAAAGCTTTGCCGCGTTCTTTGCCATTCCCATTGTCTGAGCCTCCAGTGACTCACGAACCTTGAGCGGTCCTCTTCGTCCATCAATCGTCGGACGAATACCAATTACCGGATAATCCCCAATCAATCTGTTTTCTGCCATTCCATCTCCATCCTTTCCAAACATTATATTTTGCCTTAAATTCATTGCCGGCTCATAAAACCTGCTAGATTTATTGTACCGCAAATCGCAAAAAAATGCACAAACTTTTTAAGTTTGCGCATTTTTTTACTATTTATGACTGCTTCGTTATCAGTCTCTGTTAGAACGGTTTCCGAAAAGGAGCACCAGACGCAGTAACTGGAGAAGCGTAGAGATAGTTGCCGTGACATATGTCATGGCTGCCGCACCAAGCACTTTCCTTGCACCACGCATCTCCTCATGTCCGAGGATCCCTCTCTGATCGAGGATCTTGAGTGCACGGCCGGAGGCGTTAAACTCCACCGGAAGTGTGACTACCTGGAACAGAAGAGTAAGTCCAAATAATAAGATACCGATCTGAAGCAGTCCGGCTCTTCCGAGGATCAATCCGAGGATGATCACCGGCCAGGAAAGCTTTGAGCCCAGATTGACGACCGGAACGATCGCATTACGAAGCCGGATCGGCACATAGTTGACCTTGTCCTGGATCGCATGACCGCACTCATGCGCCGCCACACCAGCTGCTGCGATCGAGGTCGAACCATAGACGCTGTCCGACAGACGAAGTACCTTTGCGGACGGATCATAGTGATCGGTCAGATCTCCGCTGATATGCTCGATCCGGATATGACTCAGTCCCGCCTCCTGCAGGATCTGCGCAGCCACCTGCGCACCTGTCATATTTCTGCTGTTTCGTACCCGGTTATATTTCTTGTATGTGCCACTGACATTTGCCGATGCGATCATACAGATCACCGCTCCGATGATCACGAGAACATATGTCGGATCCCAATAATATCCATAACCCATTCCCATTGGCATATGTGACTCCTCCTTTACTTTTGCTTGTGCCCTGCCTGATCAGGTTAGCAAACAGACTATCATATTTTCCCCTTAAAAACAAGAAACTATTTATGATTCTTTCTTAAAAATATATAAACCACGGATTACTTGCGAACCCATGCGTACAGCCAGGTCTTTGGTTTGTCCGCTTCTCCGTAAGAATACGGCATTGTAAGGTCTGTTGCCTGCTTTAGCGTCTGCATGCCGAACCGGGCAATTCCCACTTCCCATGGTTCAGAGAATATCTGCTCCCTTGTGAGACCATATCCCTTCAGAACACAGAAATCAGAATTATAATACAAATCGATCTTTGCTTTCCATTCTGCTTCCGGCATAGACGCTTTCCACACCTGCACCTTGTTCCAAAGCTCATTGGAATAGCCGTCCCTTACTCTGATCGTCGGTCCATGAAGACCACCATACTTTACATTTTTGCTTAATGATACTCTCTCGCTCATCGCCGTGTCATTGTTCAGAAAATCGACGAGACCTGCCATCAGTTCATAATAATTCTGCACCACTGCCACAGAAAGGGATACATCAATATAATACCGCGTCCCGTCAATCTTAACGACGTTCCAGGTATGACCGCTGTTGGAAACACGTCCAAAATGCTCCACTCCGGCATAGCAGGCTGCCAGCTCATAAAAATAAGCAAGATCATAACATACGCCATGTGCTTTTCTGTTCTTTAACGCAGCCCAGCCCGGTGTATAGCCATCCTCGAAATGGGAATGCGCCTGCACCCACTCATTGACATACCATGCCCTGTTATACTGATCCATATCCTTCGTCGCATTCTGAATCTGAGCCGCACAATATTTGTTGGCTTCGATATCCCGGTACATCTCCTTCGTGTCTTTGTTCCTGCCGTTGATCACAAATCGGTATGTCAGTTTCCCGCTGCTGTGCTTCATACGGACCTTTACACCTGTCACCTCATCCGTATAGCCCTTCGTGCCTTTCTTTATTTTGCGCACACGCAGGTTCATCCATTCAGTCGCCATACTGTCCCATTCTTCGGACAGATACGCATTGTCGTATATTGCAGCGTTCATTGCCGTTGTAAATGCTGATGATGTTTTCCAGAGATTTTGCTTCGAAGATGCCAGCGTTACCTGAACCGTCTTCGTCTTCTTCTGACTGCCGGCAGTCTGCCATGCCTGTGTAACTTTCTCCGCCGCCTCCTGTGGTGTCTGCGTTTTAGCAAACGCTTTGTCTGCCCCCGGCATTCCAAACGCCAGCGCTGCCAAAAGCACTCCCAGCAGCACACCGGCTGCTTTTCCGGTCCATTGATTCTTTTTCATTGAAAGCCCCCTTCACATTGTGCCTTTAACAGATCGTAGCGCCGCCCAGCACAACACCGTCTTCATAAAAGACAACCGCCTGTCCCGGTGTCACCGCGCGAACCGGTTCTGGAAAATGAACCGTAATACGATCCCCTGTACACTCCTCGATCTCACACCTTGCCCCTGCATGGGAATATCGGATCTTGGCTGTAACGATCTGTCCCTTTTCAAAATGATCCGCCGCCATATAATTGATCCTGTCTGCCGTCAGCCGGTCCGTAAAAACATCCTGCGCCTCCCCGATCACGACCTCTCTGGTGTCCGGACGGATCTGTGTCACAAAGACCGGATGCCCCATTGCAAGATTTAAGCCCTTGCGCTGTCCCACGGTATAATGCGAGATTCCCTTATGCTGTCCCAAAATCCTGCCATCCTCTGTCACAAAGTTACCCGGGAGCTCCTTCTGCCCGGTCTCACGCTCGATAAAACCTGCATAGTCCTGATCCGGCACAAAACAGATTTCCTGGCTGTCCGGTTTATTGGCCACCTCCAGCCCAATCTTCGCGGCAATCTCCCGCACCTGCGGCTTCGTGTAATCTCCGACCGGCATCAGCGTATGTGCAAGCTGCTCCTGCGTCAGATTGTAAAGTGCATAACTCTGATCCTTTCTGGCGGTCACGGACGGTGCGATGGCATACCGTCCATTCGCACACTGCACAATCCTTGCATAATGACCGGTCGCAATATAATCCGCTCCGATTTCCATGCTGCGGTGAAGCAGGGATTCCCACTTCACATAGCGGTTACAAGCAATACACGGATTCGGCGTTCTGCCCCTGCGGTACTCCTTCACAAAATAATCAATCACCTTCTCCTGAAACTCGTCCCGAAAGTTCATGACATAATACGGAATATCCAGCATATGCGCCACACGCCTTGCATCCTCCACGGCACTCCAGCCGCAGCAGCCGCCTTCCTTCTCAATACTGCAGCGATCCTCCTGCTGCCAGATCTGCATGGTCGCACCGATCACATGATATCCCTGTTCCTTTAATAAATAAGCTGCCACAGAGGAATCAACACCTCCGGACATTCCCACTACCACTGTCTTTTTGTTATTCTCTGCCACTTTATTCCTCATTTCATCTGCAAAATCATCTCTGTCAGGATCAGCCGCCGCACGCACCTCGGTGACCGGTCTGTTAGCTATAGTATAATGCCTATCGAGGGGTCAGGCAAGCAGTAATTTGTGCCTGTATATCCAGTTCCAAATAGCGTTTATGTGATTGAAAATGACGTATACAAAACCGGACGTCTGCTCACACAGCCGTCCGGTCTGTCATTCTACAATATGATCACATTCACGCATGAAGTCTCAGTCTCCCGTGCCGCTATTGCCGCAGCCCCGGAACCACCTCGTCGATTACTCCTCGTCAGAGATATCTGTCTTTGGCTTCTTCAGTCCCTCGATCGTAATATGATTCTTCTCTGCATAATCCCAGAGAGCGGCATGAATTGCCTCCTCTGCGAGTAGGGAACAATGTACCTTTACAGGAGGAAGTCCGTCAAGAGCCTCCATAACCGCCTTATTAGTCACCTCGAGTGCCTCATAGATCGTCTTGCCCTTGACAAGCTCCGTTGCCATACTGCTGGTTGCCACTGCAGCACCACAGCCGAAAGTCTTAAACTTGCAGTCCTTTACGATCTTTGTATCTTCATCAATATCCAGATAAATACGCATGATGTCACCGCACTTTGCGTTACCGACCGTGCCGACACCGCTGGCGTTCTCAATCTCGCCTACGTTTCTCGGATTATTAAAGTGATCCATTACTTTTTCGCTATAATTCATTGATAATCTCCCTTTCTTTTGTCTGATCTACAGGGTTGTAAAACAATTACTGATTCTGCTTCTTTACGAAATCATCGTACAGCGGAGACATGCTGCGCAGTCTCTCTACGATCTTCTTCGCCTGATCTGCCACAAAATCCATCTCTTCCATCGTGTTATCCTCAGAAAGAGTCAGGCGCAACGAACCATGTGCGATCTCATGAGGCAGTCCGATTGCCAGAAGCACATGAGACGGATCCAGAGAGCCTGATGTACAAGCGGATCCACTGGATGCACAGATGCCGTTCTGATCCAGAAGGATCAGCAGGGACTCGCCCTCAATAAAACGGAAACAGAAGTTTACGTTATTTGGCAGACGCTTTACACGGTCACCGTTCAGACGGGAATAAGGAATCTCCTTCTCCAGTCTCTCGATCAGATGATCTCTGAGTGCCTTCTCCTTTGCCATAGTCTCATCCATGGAAGCAAATGCAAGCTCTGCTGCCTTTGCCATTCCTACGATGCCCGGCACGTTGTGGGTACCTGCACGGCGGGATCTCTCCTGAGAACCACCATGGATCAGCGGTCCGATCTTGACCTTATTACTCATATAAAGGAAGCCGATTCCCTTTGGCCCGTGAAACTTATGACCACTGGCACTTAACATGTCAATGTTCATCTCCTGCACGTTGATCGGTACATGTGCATATGCCTGTACCGCATCTGTATGGAACAGAATATCATGCTTATGTGCAATCTCTCCGATCTCCTTGATCGGCTCGATCGTTCCGATCTCATTATTGGCAAACATAATACTGATCAGGATCGTATCCGGACGGATCGCCTTCTCAACCTCCTCCGGTGACACAAGACCATTCTCATCCACATCAAGATAAGTAACCTCATAACCATGTTTCTCAAGATACTCGCAGGTATGCAGAATTGCATGATGCTCGATCTTGGATGTGATAATATGCTTTCCTTTGGACCGGTATGCCTCTGCAACTCCCTTAAGCACCCAGTTATCAGACTCACTGCCACCACCGGTGAAATAAATCTCTGTTGCTGCTGCACCAAGAGAATCCGCAATCACCTTTCTGGCGTCCTCCATTGCCTTTTTGGCTTCGCCTGCAAAGCTGTATACACTGGATGGATTGCTGTAATTCTCCAGATAATATGGTTTCATCGTCTCAAACACTTCCGGTCTGACCGATGTTGTCGCTGCATTATCCAAATAAATAAGTTTACTCATAATAACACACTCCATTCTCTATCGTCATATATTTAAAGTATCTGCAGGAAGACATTTCCTACTAACTCTATGGGCTGTCTGTAATTATACTCATTTCGCTACTATTGTCAACTGCTAACTTCCCGTGCGTTCCGCTGATCCGCCCGTCTGGCAGATCCTTTTGCATCAATCTTTGCATTTACAAAAAAGCCGGATGCCGCTTTTGACAAATTTTCTCATTTATATCAATTTCTGCAATGTAAGAAGCCTTATTCACCGGTGCAGTTCCCACTGCTATTCTCCCCATTGCCGGTATGTTTTATTCCATAATCTTCCAGCCTGTCCGCCGCTCTACTCAGTGCGGCAAGCCTCACTGCCTGCTCCGACATCCTCCTCTGTGGTCGTCATCCCGGAATCCTTCGTATCCTCCCGGGTCGTCTCGGTATCCGAAGAGTCCTGATCCTGCGTGTTTCTTCCGACATCCTCCTCGCTCTCCGTCTGTCCATCCTGCTGATCCGGGGTGCTGTCTGCATCGTCCGGTTTCGCAGTGGAATCGGTATCCTCCCGTATATCCGCATCCTGTGTATCCTCCGAGGAAGCATCCTTCACCGGTGCCATCTGCTGTACCGGTTTGTCCGACTGTTCCGGCTGCTCGTGGTTTGTCCGGTAAAAGTCCACAATGATCCACAATGCCAGCAGGATCATGACCACAATGACAATACCTCTGCCCTTGCCATGCATCCAATTGCGTATTCTGCCCATCTTTCGTCCTTCCATTCTATATCAATACTGTATCCGAAACCGTCTGTTCCGGGTCTACACTAAGTTCTTAATGACAACACCGTATTTCGGCGGACAATTTAAATGAAGAATGCCGTTTTCAATATTGTACATTGCAGTCTCCAATGAAAATCCATCCTGGCTTGTATTGATCAGGCGCGCCATGCGGTTTCCTTCGGTCATGCCAAGACGCCATACCGGCAGATCGATCGATACCGGCTGCTCTCCACTGTTGATCGCAATCACAAACTTATCCTGCTCATCGAAACGTCCGTAGCTGATAAAGCTGTACTGACCATGCAGAAACAGGATCGATCCGGTCTTCAGTGCCTGATAATCCTTATGGATCCGGATAATCTCCTTATGGAAATCGATCAGCTCCTGATCCTCGCTGCCCCATGGATATGCACGGCGGTTATCCGGATCTGTCCATCCGCAAAGTCCCGCTTCATCTCCGTAATAGATCGTCGGTGCTCCCGGCCATGTCATCTGAATCATAACCGCCAGACGCATGATCGACTTATCGATCCCCTCCCCGGCAGCCTCCGGTCCGAGATACGCGGTTCGTCCAACCTTCCTGTTCGTTCTCGTCAGGAAACGGGAATGATCGTGGTTAGAAAGCTCATTCATCGCTACCAGAAGCGACTGCGTATGGAATCTTGTCATAAAATGACGCATGGAGCCAAAGAAAGAATCCGGATTGCCAAGCTGATCCTGACGATACTCATCACTGTGCTTCTCCACACCGGTAAGAAACCAAGTGAGTGGCTCCATAAATGCATCGTAGTTCATCACGGTATCCCACTCGTCTCCCTTGAGCCACTCGGTCGGATCTCCGTAATGCTCTGCAAGGACCAGCGCATCCGGGTTCGCCTCCTTGACGTTGCGGCGAAACTCCTTCCAGAAGTAATGATTGTACTCGCCGGACTGTCCGAGATCGGCTGCCACGTCAAGCCTCCAGCCGTCTACATTATACGGCGGCGACACCCATTTGCGTCCTACATGCATAATATAGTCAAACAGTGACGGTGACTCCTCGTAATTGAGCTTTGGCAGGGTATCATGCCCCCACCAGCCGTCATAATGCGGATTGTACGGCCACTGCCTCTCCCGGAACTTAAAGAAAGTGTTGTACGGACTATCCTCCGCCACATAAGCACCCTTCTCATAGCCCGGCGCATTCTCGTAAATACATTCGCGGTCCAGCCACTTATTGAAGGAACCGCAGTGGTTAAATACACCATCCAGAATGACCTTCATGCCTCTGCGGTGTACTTCCTCCACAAACTCAGCGAAAAGCTGATTACTCGCCTCCAGATTTTCCTTATCTGTCACACGGCAGATATAACGGGAGGCTGATTTATTCGGGTAGGTCGGGTCCGCCTTGAGATTGCCATTCTCATCTCTCTGCAGCACCTCTCCCTCATCCTTCACGATCCTTCCAAAATGAGGATCTACATAATCATAATCCTGAATATCATACTTGTGGTTGGACGGCGATACAAAGATCGGATTCAGGTAAAGAACCTCCACGCCAAGCTCCTGCAGATAGTCTAACTTCTGCATCACGCCGGCAATATCTCCGCCGTAAAACTCACGCACGCCCATCGCAGCCGGGTACTTATTCCAGTCTGTCACCTTGCTGGTGCCCTCTCCGATGTAGAAATACTCATCGTCCTCCACATCATTGCTGCGGTCGCCGTTGTAAAAACGATCCACATAGATCTGATAAAAAACGGCACCCTTCGCCCAGTCCGGTGTATGAAATCCCGGTGTCATCGTAAAATTGTAATACTCCTCCACCGAATTGCACAGACCAACGTTATTGTAATAGCATGTCATCTGACCGCAATGAATCTCAAAATAGTAGAACACCTGCTCCGTGCCAAGCTGCACAAATGTCTCATAATAATCAAAAAGCCGGTCATTATAGAGCTTCTCCATCTCGATCCGCTCATCATTAAATACAAGAATTACACTGTCCAGATTCTCTCTGGCACATCTCAAACGCAGTCTCACTCTGTCATAAGGATCCGGTTCAGCCGGGCAGCGATAAAACTCGGTGCCATCGGCAAACAGTGCCTGTGGATTGAAAATTGTCGTCAGATTATCCAGATAAAGCTGTGTCTTCATCTGCTTTGACATCCTGTAAAACTGCACATTTAAATCCATGACCCGCCTCCATCAACTAAAATCTATCTGTCATATTTTCTCATTTTCTCATTTTGAGCCTACAGAGCCATTCTACATCATTTTCGCACATTTCACAAGTTTTATTCAATGACCGCTGAGTTCTTGACCGCTGAGTTCTGCATATTCAGGGATCTCTTTATTCTTCCGTGTTCTCAGTCATTCGGGCTGTCTTCAAGCTCCTTTACAAGCACAAGAAGCTCCTCTTTCGTATTTCTCTCCGGTTCCTCCAGCACTGTTTCCAAAAGCCCCTGCAGGAGCTTCCCGAGCTGCGGTCCCGGTTTGATCCCCTCCTGCATCAGATCCCTGCCATTGACTGCAAGATCCTTGACACAGAGCGGCTGGTTTTTCTCTTCGATCTCCTCGTACTTTTTCATGCACGAATCGAGCTTTGCCGTCTTTGCTGAAATGGTATCCGGACTCTGCGCCAGCACATCGACATACTGAACAGCAAATTCCATCCACATAATGTCCCTGCCGATCTTTGATGCCGCCCGTCGCACCGCACGCATTGTGTTCTCCATCCGGTAATCATGGTAACGGATCAGACGAACTACGGTGTCGATGGTGTCATTGTCATAGGTCAGCCGCTTTAAGATTGAGCGCGCCATCGCCGCACTCTTCTCCGGGTGTCCGTAGAAATGCCCCTCACCGTTGTCATCAAGTGTCATCACCGCAGGCTTTGCCACATCATGCAAAAGCATAGTCAGCACAAGCATTGTGTACTGCTTCTTATCAAGACTCGCACAGAGCTTTCGGAGCTTCTCACTGGCATAGCCGGAAAGCTCATTCTGCTTCTCCCCTGCCATAAGACTCTGTATCCGCTCAATTCCATGGATCGAATGCTCGCCCACCGTATAACAGTGATGGTGGTTTTGCTGTTCGCAGGTCATCATGCGGTCAAGTTCCGGCAGAAATACCTTCGTCATACCGGCGGTGTATGCCACCCGGATCGTCCCCGGATTCGGAGAAATTAAAAGTTTCGTCATTTCAACACGGATCCTCTCCGCACTGATCTTTTCAAGGTTCTGAATACGAGCCTCCATGGCACGCAGTGTATCAGGTTCGATCACAAAACCGAGCTGTCCGGAAAAACGGACTGCCCGCAGCATCCGGAGGGCATCCTCATCAAACCTCTGTCCGGCATCGCCCACACAGCGTATGATGCCCTTCTTAAGGTCTCCGACACCGTCAAACTCATCCACCAGACCGGATTGGTCATTGTACGCCATCGCATTGATCGTAAAATCACGACGCTCCAGATCCATCTTCAGGTTCGTTGTAAATGCCACCTCCTTCGGATGCCTGCCGTCCTCGTACTCACCATCGATCCGGTAGGTCGTGACCTCATAGCCCTCACCGTTCATCATGACCGTGATCGTACCATGCTGCAGACCGGTATCAATCGTTTTGCGAAACAGCGCTTTGACCTCCAATGGCTTTGCCGAAGTGGTGATATCCCAGTCCTCCGGCGTTCTTCCAAGCATGGCGTCCCGCACGCAGCCACCGACTGCGTACGCTTCGTATCCATGCTCCTCCAGCGTATTTATGATCCTGACAACCTCCTGAGGCATTGTCATTTTATATTCTGACATCGTCTCCCCCATTTCATTCCAGTTTATTCGTCACTGTTACTCAAGGTTGCCTCATCTCCAAGATCGACTCTCTTCATTTCTTTCTTGCGGTAGAAAATATCATATAATGCCGGTACAACAAATAATGTCATCAGCGTCGCATATGCCAGACCACCAATCGTAACGATCGCCATACCACGGCTCATGTCAGAGCCGGTATCGTGACTAAATACCATTGTACTCATTGCGAGAATGGTCGTCAATGCCGTCATGAGGATCGGACGCATACGCGTGATTCCGGTCTCGATCAGTGCCTCTCTCTTATCCACACCGTCCAGACGAAGCTGATTGACATAATCAACAAACACAATACCGTTGTTTACAACGACACCGGACAGCACCAGAAATCCCATCAGCGACATCATGGACAGTTCCTGACCGGAGATCAGCAGTGCCAGAAGTCCGCCGGTAAACGCAAGCGGGATCGTAAAGATAACGATAAACGGTGACAGAAGACTCTGGAACTGCGCTACCATGATCAGATAGATAAATACGATCGCCAGTGTGATCATGAGAAGCATGTTCTTGACCATCTCTTTCGTCGTTTCCGTTTCACCACCCATATCGATGGTATAGCCTGCCGGAAGATCATATTTGTCAATCTCTTTCTGCAGCTTACGGCTCAACAATGTGACATTATATCCATCCTCCACATCCGCCGTGACGGATACATAATTGACCAGATTTCTTCTCTTAAGACTTTCAACACTCTTGCCCTTTGTAATCTTGGCAAATCTGCTCAACTTATAGGTCTTTGTAACCTCCTTGCCCTGATCGTTCATAGAGGTTGTCTCAAATTCATAGTCGGAAAGATTTGTGGTATCCAGCTCGTCACGCTCATCGACAATCTTTACATTATACTGCTGATCCTCAACGGTGATCTTCGTGGAATCCTTCTCTGTCGTCAGCGCAGAGGCAAGCTCCTGATATACCTGTGCCACGGTAAGACCGCATTTCATTGCCTTATCCTTATCGACCGTAACAACGTACTCGGTATCACCGTCCTCCTGCTCATTCGTAACATCCTTAAAGCCCTTCTGCTTCTCAACGAGTTTCATGATATCCTCGCTGATCTCAAGCAGCTTGTCGTTATCTTTTCCGGAAATCTCAATGTTTAATCCGGAGTCAAGCATGCTTGACATATCCATATTGGAAGCAGAAACGGTATAGTCCTTCAGAGAAAGCTTTTTGAGCTTCTTCTCGATCGTATCTGCGATCTCCTTGTTCTTCTTTGCATATTTCTCCTTCAAAAGAATCTCAAAGGTATAGGACTTGTCATCGGTAGACATCACGGATGCACCGGAGGTCATAACGCCGCCGACTGTATCCACACCCTCAATACCGCTGACGATCTCAAGAATCTGATCCGCTGTCTCATGATCCTCCTTTGTGGAGTTTTCCTTCGGCATTGTCGCGGAGATCGACATCTGCTGACTCGCCATATCCGGCATCATAACGATTCCCATACGGAATACCTGAAGCACACAGAATACCAGAAGTACAAGTGCTCCAACCAGTACAACTGCCTTGTGCGCCAGTGAGAAGCGCGCTGCCTTCTCGTAAGCATTGATCACTGCATCAAAGAAACGGTGCTTCTTTGTATTTTCCTTCTTAAGAACAGTTGCACTCATAGTTGGCACTACCGTCAGAGCCACGATCAGGCTGGCAGATAAGCTATATGCGATCGTCAGACACATATCCTGCATGATGGAACGGGTCAGTCCATCCGTAAAGATGATCGGAAGGAAAACACAGATTGTTGTCAGTGTAGAAGAAAAGATTGCTCCCGCTACCTGATTGGCTCCCATCACCGCCGCTCTCGCAGCCGGAACGCCCTTGTTGCGCAGACGGTAAATATTCTCTATGACAACGATCGAGTTATCCACAAGCATGCCGACACCGAGCGCAAGTCCTGACAGTGAAATAATATTCATCGTAATATTTGTAAAGTACATCAGCACGATCGCAAACAGCACACTGAGCGGAATACTGAATGCCACAACAACCGTTGGACGCACATCCTTCAGGAAAAGCATCAGTACCAACACTGCCAGAAGTGCACCAAAGATCAGATTGGATAAAACAGAATTAATGATGATCTTGATGTAATCACCCTGATCCATCAGGCTGACGATACGAAGATTTTTATCCCCCTTCGTAAGCTCCCTGATCTTCTGGTCACACCGTTTGGATACGGAGGATGTTCCTGCGGTACTTGACTTGGAAACACTCAGAATAATCGCATCATTACCGTTGACCTTTGCATAATTATCCTCTGCATTATCAATGACCGTGATATCTGCCACATCGCTCAGACGGATATTTCCAATGTCTTTGATATTGGTTAATAACGTATTTTTCAATTCCTTAATGTTATTATACTCATCGCCGACCTTGATCAGATACTGCGTTCCATCCTCACTGATGTAGCCGGCCGGCATGGAGAAGTTCTCTGCCTTAAGGATGTTGGCAAGCTGGTCCTGTGTCAGAAGCTGGTCCAGATTTGCCTTTTTAAGGGCTTCTTTTCTGGATTTCTCGTAGGACTTTCTTGCCTTGTCAAGCTCCTTGCTGCTGTTATCTAAAGTAGTTTCTGCCGATGCGATCTGCGCATTCGCCGCGCCAAAGGCTGCCGCTGCCGTGATCTTTCCGGCTTCGACCTGCTCATATTTCCCCTCTGCCTTTTTGATCGACTTCTCTACCTGTGCAAGCACAGCCTCTGCTGTTTTGATCTTGATCTTTAAATTGGCAAGTTCTGTATTGATCTGCGGGATTCTTGTATTAACAATTTCATACATGGTCTGCAGGTTCTTTTTGGTCAGATTCTTTGCTGCATCGGTCTGTCCCTGCTGCTTCATCATGTCCTGCATTGCTTTGAGCTTATCAGGATGATCCAGCGCATCTTTCACATCGGTCGGAATCGATTCAAGCTGCTTGTCAACCTGCTGCTTTGTTGTGGTCTCTGCCGTCTGGGTCGCTGCCTTTTTGATCTCATCCGCCGCGCTTCCCATCTGACTGAGCAGATGATTTACATTATCTGCCGTTACGGTTGTCTTACTGCCGCTCTGCTCCATCGCATTCTGCACGGCGGCGATCAGTACCTGCTGATAAACCTGATCGTAAATCGCCTTGTAACCGTCTCCGGATTCCAGGGATTTTCTTGCCTCCGCAAAGGAACTGTTGATCTGATTGTAGGAAGACTCCAGTTTATTTTTGCGGTAAGCGGCAAGCTCTGTATTCAATGCTGTCTGACTCGCTTTCAGGCTGGTCACCTGTGAGGTGTACGCTTCCTTATTTGCCATCGCCTGATCCATCAGCTTGCTGTATTTGGCTAACTCGTTGCTCCTATCGGTCTGCTGGATATTTAAGTTTTCCTTCTGCTCCTCCAGCTTTTTCTTGCCATCGTCTAACTTCTTCTGGGCGTCATCAATCTTTGCCTTGGCATCCTTTAATGTACTGTCTGTCTTTTCTAGGATCTTTCCGTTGACATCATCGATCTTATCCTGATTAAGCTTCACCTCCACAGACTTCTCCACAAGTCCGGATGCCTGAACGCTTGCCACGCCGTCCTGACGTTCTAACTCAGGAATGATATTATCCTGCACATACTGAGTCAGTTCATAGCCTTCCTTGCCCTTGTAATCAACGCTGACCATCTTGGTTGCCATCATGTCCATGGAAATCTCCATGACCATCGGATTGTTCACGTTCTCCGGCAGATCAAGCTGGTTGACCGCCGAGGTCACCTTGACCATTGCGCTGTCCATATTGGTATCATCCTCAAACTGCAGCATTACCATACTGTAGTTCTCGCTTGAGGTGCTCGTCACTTCCTTGACACCATTGACCGTACCAACGCCGCTTTCGATCACATCCGTCAGTTCGGATTCCACCTTCTCCGGGGATGCTCCCGGATATGTCGTGATCACTACCATATACGGCATATTCATGTTCGGCAGCAGATCGGTTGTCATCTTACTGAAACTGACACCGCCAAGTACCAGCACCATCACAACTGCCACCAGGATCACGTACGGTCTTTTTACACTAAATTTTGGCATGATTATACTCCCTTTTCTTCTCTTTGCTCGTTATCGCGTTCCACTCTTCTTCGCACCGATTCGCAAATGCGGTCTAACATCGACAAAAACAGTTCAATCTCTTCCTCGCTGAAATCTTCAAAGATCAGCTCCTGAAACTGCCGGCGCATCTCACAGCTGTCCGCAATGACCGGTTCCGCCATTTTCGTCAGCTTTAACCGCTGCACCCGCCTGTCCTTCGCATCGCATTCCCGGACAATATATCCTTTGGTGACCAGCTTATCGATCGTCATGGATGCAATGCTGTTCTTGATAAACCGAAAACTGCAAATATCCTTCGCCGTATTCCGGTCGGGATATTTTCCTAAAAAGCCGAGGATATGCAGTCCTGTAATTGTAATGTCATATTTTTTGCATACTCCCTCGCTGGCTTTTTCGAGATATCTCTGAAAATCCTCCGCTTTGCTTAGATAGTCTTTCATATCATTCCTACATTCCTTTCTCTGGCCTCCAAGAATTACTCTGCAATTCTCATCGGCATCACACTATGTTACGAACATTTTCCTATACATAAAAATATACTTCAAAATTAAATATTTCAATTTTGAAGTATATTCCTCTTTGTTCTCTGCGTCAATCTCTTTACAACTCTATTTTATAAAATTTCTATAAATATTGGATCACAAGGTCTCTTCCGATCTTTCTTTCCTCCACGGAAACCTCTGCAAGTCCTCCGCTGATGATCGGCATGGACGGTGGCAGATGACCAAGATCTGCGTCCATGATCACCGGCACTTTAAATCCCTTTAAGACATCATAGACTGCGCGATACTGGTCAAGACCCAGAAATTCCTCACCGAAGCAGAGCGGTCTGCCGATCAGAAATGCCTTTACATGCTGAAACCATCCGGCCTCCTTAAGCTGCCAGAGTGCGCGGCGGATTCCCATCGGATTTAAGTCGCATGCCTCCATAAACCAGATCATACCATCCTCTTTATAGCGTTCATTAAACTCTGCCACCTTGTCAAAACGCGTTCCGACAAGCGTGTCCAGACAGTCAAGGCAGCCACCGATCAAACGCCCCTTCACGGTAAACTCCTCCAGCTCAGCTGCACTCTTTCCTTCCTGCCACACCACAAGCGTCTTCTTCTCTGTGACGTGATACGGCTCCAGCGGATGCTCCTCGTCCTTCTTCGATTCCTTCTCCCACAAAGGATAACCCTGCACCTGCCTTTTTTCTCCGGTCAGGATCCCCCAGGCATCGTTTAATGCCGGATGCCATTCTCGCATACCGAATGCCGGTGCGCACGGTCCGTAGATCGCTGCCATATCGCACAGCGTCGGCAGCAGGAAGGTCAGGTTTGTATTATCCGAAAATCCCATAAACCACTTTGCCTTTGCTCTGGCGATCCGCTCAAAATCAATATGGGAAACAACCTCACACATCAGCTCTCCACCACCGCAGGACAGGATCACATCGCAGTCCTCTTCGGCAAAAAAGTGATTGACCTCCGCAGCGCAAAGCTCCGGCGTATTGCTGATGCCGATCCCGCTTCCCTCGTAGCAGTTTGGTCCGGTTAAAATCTTATACCCCATCTCTTTCCATGTCTTCTGCGCATTCTCAAATGCACTCCGGTATGGTTCAATATTACAGCCAAAGGACGGCGCGATGCAGCCGATCGTTCCATTCTGCGGCAGACTGTTCGGATATCTCATAAATTTTCTCCTTTTGCTTTATTCATTCTATTACACATAATGATGCTGCGGCTTGCTCCGCTGCGATCTGTTTTGTCCCTTGCATCATACCATATTCTTCTCCGTTTGGCGATCTTTACTTCCCACTGGTGTTTCCCCCGGAAATGACGTATAATAAACATATGATGCAGTGGAGCAGTTCGTGCATCTATTGGGTGCCAAAGACCTTTTGCCCCATTATTATATATGTTTATCAGATCCCACAGGTCAGGAAAGGAATGTAAATTACTATGGAATACGGATTACTCGGAGAGAAACTCGGACACAGTTATTCAAAGGAGATCCATGAGCAGCTTGCAGACTATACATATGATCTCTGCCCGGTCAGCAGAGAGGACTTTGATGCATTTATGACAAAGCACGATTTTAAGGCAATCAACGTGACGATCCCTTACAAACAGGATGTCATCCCTTATCTGGACGCGATGGACGATAACGCCGCCTCCATCGGAGCGGTCAATACGATCGTCAACAAGAGCGGTCGCCTTGAAGGACACAACACGGATTTTTCCGGCTTTCTTTACATGATCGAGAAGCACAACATCCGCATTGAGGGCTGCAAATGTCTCGTACTTGGCAACGGTGGCGCCGCCAAGGCAGTCATTGCCGTTTTGAAGCATCTGAATGCCGCCGGCATTAAGCTGGTATCCCGCCGTGACACACCGGACACGATCACCTACGAGGAATGTCTTGCACATCACACCGATGCAGAGGTAATCGTCAACACGACACCGGTCGGCATGTATCCGAACACGGACGCGTCCCCGCTGGATCTTACAACATTCACAAACTGCCATGCTGTGCTGGATGTAATCTACAATCCGCTCGAGACAAAGCTTACCGCGCAGGCAAAATCCCTTGGCATCACAGCTGTAACCGGACTGGAAATGCTTGTGGCACAGGCGCTTTACGCCGTGGAGTTTTTCCTTGATACAAAGTTAGATCCCGCCCGGATCGATGAGATCTATCAGAAAATGATCGCAGAAAAGAAGTAGTTTGCGGATATCACAGGCATTTTCCTACAAAAAAGGAGTTCCCTTGGCAATTCTTCAGGGAACTCCTTTTTATATGATGTTGCATCATTACATATTATTTCTTCGTGCATTCCACGATCAGCTCACCGGCACGAACCGTGGATCTTCCATCGAGGTCATCAAAGAATCTCTTCTTGAACTCCTGCAACTTGTCATTTTCAAAATCCTGCTGCTCGATCGCTGTCACGAGATCGCTGT
>NZ_DBLXSO010000030.1:0-35165 GCF_057878315.1 Jutongia sp.
GTATCATAATTCGTATGGAACATTTCATTATAATCCTTGATGGCTTCTTCCAGAAATTCTCTGGACGGCTGATCAAGGGCGGAGGTATCCTCTGAATTTTCTTCATCCAGAATGCCATCCGATTCTTCCTCATTTGCACCATAACTGAAAATGGTTGCAACTCGCAGTTTTTTGGTCGGGTCTGCTGCCATCTGCTTTTTGAATTCTTGATAATATAGTTTTGCCATCGGAACGCTCGATACTGCAAAAATGGAATTAAAACCGCTGATACGCTGTTTCTGTTTGATTTCATCTACCTCATCCCGTTTAGCAGACGCCACCTCAGAAATATTTGTAAGAGTGTTATAAATATAAGTTTTATCCCCACGATAGGTCTTCTGGTCAAAATGTTCCAGTATGTACTGTGTTACAATTCGGATACGCTCAGGAGCCATCATAACCTTTTCACGGTTAATATCCCAGACCATTTCGTCTGTGATTTCTTCTTCCACATCCATCGTTTTAATATAATCCACCCGGAATGGAAGAACATTTTTATCGTTAATAGCATCCACAATCGTGTAGCTGTGGAGCTGGTCTCCAAAGGTCTGACCTGTGGTAAAGAATTCTGGATTCTTGGCTCTGCCGGAATTAACAGAGAAAATCGGCGTTCCTGTAAATCCAAACAGATGATATTTCTTGAAATTCTTTACAATCGCAGTGTGCATATCCCCGAACTGACTGCGGTGGCACTCATCAAAAATAATAACGATATGTTTCGTATACACTTCATGGCCCGGATTCTTCTTTATAAAGGTAACCAGTTTTTGAATGGTAGTAATAATGATGTGTGCGTCCGGGTCTTCCAACTGCCGTTTTAATATGGCAGTTGAAGCATTACTGTTGGCTGCGTCCTTTTCAAAACGGTCATATTCTTTCATGGTCTGGTAGTCCAGATCCTTACGGTCAACTACAAACAGCACCTTATCAATATAAGGCAGCTTCGATGCCAGTCTTGCCGTCTTGAACGAAGTCAGCGTCTTGCCGGAACCTGTGGTATGCCAGATGTAACCACCACCCTCGACACTGCCGTACTTCTTATAATTATTGGCAATTTCGATACGATTGAGAATTCGCTCCGTAGCCGTGATCTGGTACGGACGCATGACCATCAGCATATCCTCTGATGTAAAAATACAGTATTTCGTAAGGATATTCAGAATCGTATGCTTTGCGAAAAAGGTCTTTGTAAAATCAATCAGATCAGGAATCACACGGTTATTGGCATCTGCCCAGAAGCAGGTAAACTCAAAACTGTTACTGGTCTTGGTCTTACTTGCTCCACGCTTCTCATGTTCCTTTTCCGCATTCCGTCTGGTACTGTTGGAATAATACTTTGTATTTGTACCATTGGAAATGACAAAAATCTGAATATATTCGTACAGTCCACATCCTGCCCAGAAAGAATCCCTCTGGTAGCGGTTAATCTGGTTGAAAGCCTCACGGATGGCAACACCTCTGCGTTTCAGCTCAATATGTACAAGAGGCAGACCGTTTACCAATACGGTAACATCATAGCGGTTGTCATGCTTCGCACCATTTTCCATGCTGATCACATACTGATTAATAACCTGCAGACTGTTATTATGGATGTTCTTTTTATCTATGAGTGTAATATTCTTGGTTTCGCCATTATCACGCTTTAAATTCTTGACATTATCTTCCTGAATGGTGCGTGTTTTTTCTACGATATGCTCATTTGGATTGGCAACTGAATTTATAAAGAACTCATCCCATTCTGTGTCGGAAAACTGATAGTTATTCAGTTCCTCTAATTTCTTACGGAGATTAGCAATCAGGTCTTTCTCTGTGTGAATAGGCAGATATTCATATCCCTGTTCACAGAGCAGACTGATAAACTCCTGTTCAAGCTCTGCTTCACTCTGGTAACTGTCAGAACGTTTCTTGACCGGTTCATATTCTGTGACAACGGTATTCTCCGATGTCTCCGCTACGATATTAAAGTACGGCAAATCCTCGCCTCCTTACTTTGGTAATTCTTTAAAGGATAACAGCTTATCCCTGTAATATTCATACTGCTTCTGACGTGCTTCGATTTCTGCCGGAAGTCCTGCGGTCAGGTCATTGCAGAGAGTATCGAAGCGGTCGAGAATTTCCACAATACGCTGTTGATCCTGTAATGATGGAATCGGTAATTCAATGCTATTAAGCATTTCACCACTTACATGCGGAACACCTGCGCCACGTTTCATAGCATTTAGTTCTGACTCCATATTTTTCAAAATATAGTATAAAAATTTTGTGGTAATTAATTCGCTTTTCCCCTCATAACCAAATCCATCTGTAACAAAAATTTTCTGATTCCAATAGGAAACAAATCCCGCTGATGCTCCACTTCGTGCAACCACTACAATTTCTCCATCATGGTTATACTTATCAATATAGTATGCCGGTTCTTGTCCTCCAAGAATTACAGGGATAGCTCCCGCTTTTGTGTTTTTCTTTGTGATATATTCTCCTCGAAATACATTTGCGACTTTTCCCAATGGTAACATAGCATAGCCAAACACATACTGAATGAGCTTAATTACGCTCTGTCTGTCTGTCTGTCTGTCTGTCTGTCTGTCTGTCTGTCTGTCTGTCTGTCTGTCTGTCTGTCTGTCTGTCTGTCTGTCTGTCTGTCTGTCTGTCTGTCAAAATTGTGTTACCTGTTTCAGCAAATGTCAAGAGCAAGTCACGATAATATTCATATTGCTTCTGGCGTGCTTCGATTTCGGCTGGCAAACCAATATTCAGGTCAGTGCAGATGGCTTCAAAATTATCTAATACTCGAGCCAAACGTTCTTGTACATTCAATGATGGAAGTGGAATAATAAAATCATTCAGCTGTTTCAAATTTAAATTGGGTTGTGCGGAACCCTTGATATTTTTTTGCATATATTGCTTCATCAAATCAGATTGCAATAAATACATTACATATTTTGGACAGTTGCCTTTCGCAAGCCTAATGATTGCAAGCGCTTGATTTGTATTTGCAGGTAAAATCTCTTTAGGAACTATTGTGCATTTCCCAATTGTTGCTCCTGCAATAGTAATAAGTATATCATTTTCTTCCAACATAGATCTTCTCAAAAATGTGGTATGCGTTTCTTCATCCACATAAGACAGCTTATCTGGAATAATCTTCGTTCCATCAAATGCTTCTGTTTTCACAAAAGATACCCCTGTTTTGGTATAGCTTTTAGGCGTTGTACCTTTAGTAATAACAGAGCATATATCGCCCAAACGAACGTGTTTAATTTCAGTATCAAATGTAAGTAATTTATCTCTGTAAAATTCATACTGTTTCTTCCGAGCTGTAAGCTCGGCTGTAAGCTCGGCTGTAAGTAACGTGAAAGAGTCCAAAATCTGAACTATTTCACGTTGTACCTCCAGAGGAGGTACAGGAAGCTTAATTGCTTTAATTGATGGTACACTAGAATGAACAACTTTGCTTTTTACCTTTCCAGCACTTTTCTGTTTTTGTGCATCCACAGTGGATAAAGCATAACTTATATATCGGGGATCTTCTTTGTGTTTCAGTACAACAATATCTCCACCAGCTAAACATTTCTCATATCCTATATATGCACAGCATTTTGCAATATCCTCAACACTTTCTCCAGTTATAGCAAATAAAATATCTCCGTGTTCAAAATACTTTGGCGATTTTACATACTCCAATTGTGTATGAGATTTGCATTTTTCAAACCAGACACCGTATGTTGTATAAATTTCTCCATAACGCACACATGGTATCCCTTCCTCAGTCACCTGATCCCGTTTAATACCAGAGCCTCGGTATATGTCTGTTGCTATTTCATCAATCGTTTTATACTCCACCCCGTTAGGGCAAAGTTCCTTTATCAACTCATCCAATCTGCTCATGCATCCTCACCGCCTTCCTTCGGTTCTGAATTGCTCCCCTCAGTTAGCGATTCGCTGTCAGTTATCCCAATGGCTTCTGTTTCTCCTAACAACACCCTATCAAAATCGCTCTGATACAGCCGGTCCTGCCGGACACGGTATTTTTCGAACTCACTCAATGCATGCTGCTCGGCAATCTTCGCCGAAATAGAACCTGCGTTGGTCAGAATGTCCTTCCTGCTCAGCCGAAGAACCCCCTCAAACTGCTCTGCCCAATCCTCCATGGTCATGGGCACTTCTTCCTCGGCTCTCAGCTCTGCCAAATCCAGGTAGGCGTTGACAATTCTCGCCATTGCTGAGAGTTCTTCCTTAGTCAAATAATTCTTAGCAACTACCACATCAAATTTCTGGATTTTGCCGTCCGGTGCATCCTTCCATGTGGTTAAACCCATGTGCTCCTTTGTACTATCTGCACGACGATAGACGGTTTCGGCAGCTGTTTCGCCATGAATTGCCCAATGAAGCTGATTCTGCACCCGCGCAAAAAACAACCTTGTCGTTTGCGACTTTGCGTCATAGTCAATGCTGGTGGCATAGATATCTGTGATCTTTTGATAAAAACGCCGTTCAGAAAGACGAATCTCACGAATGCGCTCTAACTGCTCTTTGAAATAATCCTTCGTCAGAACCGTTCCTCCATTTTTCAGGCGTTCATCATCCATTGCGAAGCCTTTCACAGTAAATTCTTCAATAATATGATTTGCCCATTTCCTGAACTGCACCGCACGAGGGGAATCAACCTTATTCCCCACCGCAATGATGGCACTCAAATTGTAGTGATTGGTGTTATAGTTCTTGCCATCAGCGGCAGTTATTCGAAATTTTCGAATAACTGAGCCTTCATCAATTTCACCATCGGCAAATATCTTTTTCAGGTGGTAGTTGATTGTATGAGTCTCCACATTATATAAAATTCCCATCATCTTTTGCGTCAGCCACACGTTTTCATCAAAATACACTGCGTTAACATCACTTTTGCCGGTAGCAGTGATAAAGGTAAGATATTCCGCTGCAGACGAGCGAACGATACTCACTTCATTCTTTTCTTTTTTCATACACTCACCTCAATTTCTGCGATGATCTTATCAATCTCATCACGAAGCACCTGCTCACGGGCAACAATTTCTTTGATTTCAGCATTCAGCTTCACAATGTCAATTTTCTCTCTGGTATCTTCGGCTTCGACATAAGTAGACACAGACAAATTATAATCATTGCCAGATACTTCCTCATAACTTGCCAGATGTGCAAAATGCTCCACTTCTTCCCTTTTTGCAAACACATCCACGATATGGTCAATATTCTCCGGGGTCAGCTTATTATTGTTGGTAACCTTGACGCACTCGCCTGTGGCATCAATAAACAACGTTTGATTATCCACCTTATTCTTTTTCATTACCATAATACAGGTTGCAATAGAAGTTCCAAAGAACAAGTTACTCGGTAACTGAATAATACAATCCACATAGTTGTTGTCCACCAGATATTTACGGATTTTCTGCTCTGCACCGCCACGATACATAATTCCCGGGAAACATACGATTGCCGCAGTTCCGTTAGATGCAAGCCATGACAGGCTGTGCATAATAAATGCCATATCCGCCTTACTCTTTGGTGCAAGAACTCCTGCCGGGGCAAATCGTGGGTCATTAATGAGCAGGGGATTATCATTTCCCGCCCACTTGATGGAATACGGCGGATTAGACACGATCAGCTCAAACGGCTCATCATCCCAGTGCTGCGGACTAAGTAACGTATCTTCACAGGCTATATCAAATTTGTCAAATCCCACATCATGTAAAAACATATTAATACGACACAGGTTATAGGTTGTGATATTAATCTCCTGTCCATAAAAACCGTTACGAATAGCATCCTTTCCAAGAATTTTCTCAGCCTTCAAAAGCAATGAGCCCGAACCGCAAGCCGGATCATATACTTTATTGATTTCTGTTTTCCCTACAGTTCCAAGGCGCGTGAGCAGTTCAGACACATCAGCCGGAGTAAAGAACTCTCCACCGGATTTTCCGGCATTCGATGCATACATGGTCATAAGGTACTCATATGCATCACCAAATGCATCAATAGAATGCTCCTTGACATCGCCCAGATTCATTTCACCTACACCATTCAGTAGTTTTACAAGCTTTTCATTACGCTTTGCAACTGTAGAACCCAGTTTATTACTGTTTACATCATAGTCATCAAACAATCCGGCAAAATCACTCTCTGCCTCGCTGCCTTTTGCTGATTCCTCGATGTGACGGAACACACGCTCCAGTGTTTCATTTAAGTTCTCATCATTTGCTGCATTGACACGCACATTACAGAAAAGCTCACTCGGAAGGATAAAAAAACCTTTTTCCTCTACCAGTCCCTCTCTTGCCTCTTCTGCATCCTCATCCGGCATTTCTGCAAAATCAAAATCAATGTTGCCTGCATCGTTCTCACCGCTGTTTATGTAATTGCATAGGTTTTCGGAAATATAACGATAGAACATTGTGCCAAGAACATAATTCTTAAAGTCCCATCCATCTACTGCACCACGCAGTTCATCTGCAATCGCCCATATAGCGCGGTGTAGTTCATCACGTTCCTGTTCCTTTTGGGTATCAACCATTCTCTTTTCCTCCGTTATTCTCTGGGATAAATTTAAAAATAGCTTCATATTTTTCTTCTATTATTATACGAGTTAATATAAGAAAAGCATATCACGAAAACCCGTTTTTTTCAATCAATGCCATATCCATCCCCAAACAAACACAGCCGGTACGTCCTCTCGGTCGTACCGGCTGCATTCGTTTGGAACAAATCTCTTTGCCCCAAATCTCATTATATTAATACATATGGCAAATAAAATTTGGTTTTGTGAATGAAAACAATCTTTTCGGAGTAGTTACTTCATAACGATATCCGTGATCATCGGAGAATCGCTTCCGGCGCCGACACCACAATTTAATGTGATTGTCTTTCCGGCTGCCCAATTTCCGTCCCAGCCGGGATTGCTTATGCGGTAACGGTTTTTGCCGAGGCTGACGCACTCGCCGCTCCACATAGATGTGATCTCGCGGTCTAATGTGAACTCTACAGTCCATCCATTTGTGTAGCTTACGCCTGTCTCGTTGGTCAGAGTGATCTGGGCGATTCCGCCGCTTCCCCAGTTACTTGTGAGCTTCACGCTGCCTGTTATTTTAGAGTCACCGGCAGGTGTCGTTGTTGGTGCAGTCGTTGGTGCTGCTGTCGGAGCAACAGTCGGTGCTACGGTTGGTGCAATTGTCGGTGCTTCTGTTGGCACCTCAGTTGGGGCAACGGTTGGAGCTACGGTCGGTGCTTCTGTTGGAGCTACCGTTGGCTCCGGTGTTTCGCCGTCGGTGCTTGCAATAGAAAGGCTGACGATCTTGCCGCCATTCCATACGGACAGGCACAGATAAGTTACACTGGAGTTTGCTTTGATGTTTAATGATTTCTTCAGTTCTTTTACGGTGTAAACTTTGGTAACCTCTTCGGTTGCATTGCTTGCTGCAGAGTAGTTGTCACCATTCTGCCATGTATTGTCTACCGATGCGCCCCATCCAAGGATTCCCCAGTTTGCATGGGATGGATCGGTACATGTGTAAACAACGGTTACAATATCATTATCGGATGCATTCATGAGCCATGACGGATCATTGGTTGCATAGGTAGATGTCAGGTTGGATGCGATCACTTTCTTTCCTGTGATCACAGGAGCCTGCGTCGGTGCTGCCGTTGGTGCCTTTGTCGGAGCTACGGTTGGTGCTACGGTCGGCTTTGCAGTCGGTGCCTTGGTCGGAGCTACGGTTGGTGCTGCGGTCGGCTTTGCAGTCGGTGCCTTTGTCGGAGCTACCGTTGGTGCTACGGTCGGCTTTGCAGTCGGTGCCTTGGTCGGAGCTACCGTTGGTGCTGCCGTTGGCTTCGCATCGCTTCCGTTGATTCCGGATACCGTAAAGTTTATTTTTACAGAGTTTACGGTCTGATAATTTACATTGTTGAAATATGCTTTGTAATTTGCATTTTCTACGGTTACGTTATTAACATGGGTGTTGGCCCATACGTTGATGAATGAGAAGTTAAAGATCGGGCAGATCAGACCATCATCGGATGCCTTCTGTGATACATCGTATGTGAAGGTATCGTTTTTCATGGTGTACTTCTGTCCATTGATCTCAAAGGACTTCACTTTAATGGTTGCTTTATCAAATACAGATGCCTCATCATCTGCCGCGTTAATGTCCTTAATGTAAAGTGAGCCGATGTTCTGCAGCTGGCTCTTTGTTGCATCGAGAGACAGAGAGAAATCTCCGCCGTCCGAATAAATGTCAACATACTCATCGCTGATCACTGACTGCCAGCTTGCTGTCTCCAACAGGTACATTTTGGCGCGTACATAATTGGCCTGAGGAACTGTCACCTCACAGGTTGCCTTGTAGCCGAGTGGTACGGATGCAGTGATCGTACATGTTCCGGCACCGACAGCGGTTACCTGTCCCTTGGAATTAACGGTTGCAACGGCTTCATCGCTGGAGCTCCATAAAACCTTATCCTTGCTGTCTGCCGGTGTTAATGTTGCGGTAAGCTGCTGCTTCTCGTCTCCGATGTGAATGGTCATGGAGGACTGACTCAATGTGATTCCTGTTGCTGTGGCAGACTCATTTCCGCCATAAACCTCCATCATTGCATCCATCAGCTCCTGATGAACGACCTTGTTGGAATAACGGTCAATGATCGCAAAACCATAATCGCCATTATAACCATTGTCCCATGCTACCGGAATCATTCCGTACTGCTTTGCATAATAGCAGACCTTCTGATAATATTCCGCACGGCAGGTCTTATTCTGACTGTCATAATTTGCTTTGTTGATGGCACCAAATTCACCGATCACCACAGGATATCCCTGAGAAACAAATTTGGTGTACATTTTCTTAAATTGGGAAACCATGTAAGATTCATCGCCCCAGCTTGCTTTCTTGGACGCATCGGTTACGCTGTCGCCCCACTGGGTCGTTGCTCCGGACTCCGTTCCACAGAAATCCCATGGATCGTAGTAATGAACAGAAATCATGATTCTCTTCTGTCCGGAAGCGATGTTTGAAGATAAATAATTGTCGGTCGGCATTTCAAAGCCGTAATCCCCTGCGGTATAATCGATGTTCGTATTCCAGCCCGGGATCAGCAGCCATCTCTGGTCATTATTGCCGCCGGATTTACGCACGGTATCAACGAAGATCTGATTGTACGCATTGATATTTGCATAAGCAGTTCTGCTAGGTGTTCCATAGGTTCCGTCGAACTCCTCGTTCATGGACTCAAAGATCAGATGCTCATCGTAATTCTTGAAACGATCTGCGATCTGCTCCCAGCATGCTTTGTATTTCGCTTTAATTTTGGTCTGGTCGTAGCTGCCGCATAACAGCCATCCGCCATTTACTGTTGTGTATCCGTCTCCGTGCATATTCACGATCGCATACATATCATTATCCACGCAGTAATCAACAACCTGCTGTACACGATCGAGCCATGAGGAGTCGATCTTGTATCCGTTGTTATCGTCGATCATGCTGAGATAAGAAACCGGAATACGGATAGATTTGAAACCGGCATCCTTTGCTGCTAACACAAGATCCTCCGTAAGCTTTGGATTACCATAAGCGGTTTCATTTGGTGTTCCTGAACTTGCAGCCTCCAACGAGTTACCGAGATTGTACCCGACACCCATCGCCTCCGTGATCTGCGACTGGTTCAGGTTCTGAAAACTACTGCCGGCAGCCTGTGCCGTTTTCGCCGTCATATTGGGTAACGACAGCGACGTTGCAACCATTGCCATACTCAGGACAATGGCCATTGCTTTCTTACGTAAAGCCATAAGATTCTCCTTCCCGGCTGATCAGAATATAATTTCTGCAGAAAGCACAAACAAATGTACTGTCCCATAAACAGTACACACGTTTCAAACAAAGCAATCCTATATCTGAAAAATAACCGTCCTGAATTCCGGATATAAGAAACGACAAAAAACAGTTATAAAACCTATATTATATAACCTGTTTTTCATGATCACTCTGTTATTTTTGTGCAGAAAAAAGACATCCTTTGTCCCCACAAAAAATGTCTTTACACATCCTAATCACGCCCAATACATTACTGAAACAACTCCCCCACAGAGTCGTTTCGTTTGCTACAAAAACATATTATCATCACTGCTAAAAATATGCAATACAAATTTTTTATTTTGGTATACGATTATTACATTTTGCATGCAAAAAACAGCACAATATTTTTCTAAAATTTATTCTTTATTTTTCATTTATAATTCTTTCATTTTATCTTAGCAATCATGTCTGTCCGTTAAATGGGACAGATTGATTTTCCACATGATTGTCGTCACCACCCTTTATCCTCCCGCCCCATGCTGACCGGAATTTCTTTTTTCACACTCTCCGTAAAAAGCTCATGATTGACATTCTGCATCATATGGCAATCGATCAGACGATCTTTGATCAGGTAAGTAAAATTTTTGCAATTATATCATATCTTTAAAAAATAAAAATACTCATTGAATCTGCCTCAATAATTCGGTATGATAGAAGAAGCAATACAAATGAGAGCGGGTTAATCTTATGAGACAGTTTATCAAAAATATGTTTTACAGGCAGCGCGAGGATTTTAACAGGGAGTATGCAAACCGGAACGATCGGTTTACTTTTCCGGATAACGTTACGATGACGCTTGATATCCCCTATGCTCCTGATCACGACAAGGCACACCGGCTGGACATTTTCCAGCCGAATTCTGCACCGTCTTCTCCCGAGGCACTTCCTGTGATCGTAAATGTTCACGGCGGGGGGCTTTTGCTTGGCAACAAGGAATTTAACCAATACTTCTGTGCCAAATTGTGTACACTGGGATTTCTGGTGTTTAATGTGGAATACCGGCTTATTCCGGATTGTCAGATTTATGATCAGATTGCGGATATTTTCCTTGCACTCGATTTTATACAGGGTCAGCTTGCAAAGTATCAGGGTGATCAGGACAAGGTCTATGCGGTCGGAGACAGCGGCGGAGCCTGTCTTCTTGTATATACTGCGGCAGCACAGCGCAATCCGAAGGTCGCACAGGCAGCCGGGGTCACACCATCTGCTTTGCCATTAAATGCGCTTGGACTGATCAGCGGTATGTTTTACACGAATAAGCCGGATCAGATCGGACTGTTTATGCCCAGATATCTTTACGGGAAACATTATAAGAAATCAGCATTTGCACCATATGTCAACCCGGAGCATCCGGATATTATCCGGTCTCTGCCACCATGCTTTCTTGTGACAAGTGGCAAAGATCATCTGCGTCACTACACAATGCAGTTTAAAATGGCACTGGATGCCGCCCGGATGGAGTCCGCAATCATGGACTTTCCGGATGATAAACGGCTGACACACGCCTTCAGCGCTTTTGAACCGGAGCTGCCGGAGAGCACACAGACACTTGAGGCGATTGCCGAATATATACGACAATTTTAGGGGTTATTTCTGAAAGGCACAGGTATTTATATGAATTATGACGAAAAACTTTTCAAGGAAAAAGCAAACCGCAAGGCGCGCAAAATATGGCTTATTTTTGCGATCCTGTTGTCCGCCAATTACGGATCTGATTTTTCAAACGGTCTGTACAGCACCAGATATTATCTGATCTTTCTGGCTCTTTGCTGGATTCCGTTTATTACCGGAGAGATCCTGCTTCGAACCCGGGGCTGGAATACGGAACGCTACAAACTGGATCTGGTGATCGGTTATGGTATTTTCTATACATATGTGATCTGTACGACCTCGTCGCCGATCGCATTTACTTATGTTCTTCCCGTTACCAGTCTTCTGGTGATCTATAAGGATCAGCTTTTCATGCGGTACTGCGGCATTGTGAATGCCCTGATCATTATCGGCAGCTCCATTTACCGCTACGCTGTTCTTGGTATGAACTCCGCCACGAACATGAAGGATTATCAACTTGAGCTGTCCTGCATCATTCTTTGTTATATCTGCTACGGTATGTCCATCCGCCATCTGAACGAATCGGACGGTGCTATGACAGACAGCATCAAAAACGATCTGCACCGTGTGATCACGACGGTCGAGAAGGTCAAAAATGCCAGCAATTCCATTATGGACGGCGTCCTGGTTGTCCGTGAGCTTGCCGGTGAAAACAAGCACGGCGCTGATATTGTTGCTGCCGAGATGGACACGCTGAACAATAACAATATCAATCTTCAGACCACAACAACATCCTCTGTAGATATGACCAGCGACATCAGTTCCCAGGTACAGCACATTGCCGTGATGATCGAGGAAATGGTCAAGCTGATCGACGAATCCGGCACTCACGCCCAGAACAGCTCCGAGGATCTGAACAGTCTGCTTCAGACTACAAGGACTATGTCAGAGCTTTCCTCCGATACAGAGCAAACGCTTCAGGCATTTAAGGATGAGTTTGAAATGGTGAAGCAGGAAACCGGCACGATTGAAAGCATTAACAATCAGACGAATCTTCTGGCACTCAACGCATCCATCGAGGCCGCCAGAGCCGGAGAAGCGGGCCAGGGCTTTGCTGTTGTCGCGGATCAGATCCGCACCTTAAGTGCAGAGACAAAGGAATCCTCCAGCCAGATCAAGGAAGCACTGATCCGTCTCGAGGAAACCTCTGACCAGATGACGCACGCCATCGAAAATACATTAAAGCTGATCCGGATCACTCTGGAGAAGGTTGCCAAGACAAATCAAAATATTACCACGATCACATCAGATTCCAACCAGATCGAGCATCACATTCATACCATTGATGCCGCAATGAAGCGTGTGGAACAGTCGAACCGCCAGCTTGTGACAAATATGGAACAGGTCTCCTCCACCGTGGAGGATATGACCTCCGGCATTTCCGGATCAAATGAGATCTGTCACCGCATGCTCAGTAAATATGATGAAACTGCCGTAAATATCAACACGATTGAGAATGTTGTCGAAGCTCTGATGTGCGAGCTTGGAATTGGCGGCTTTATGGGGCTGGAGGATCTGCAGCCGGGCATGAAGGTGATCATTATACCGACCGATGATGCCAGTCGTAAATATCACGGAGAACTGATCCAGCCTCTGGCGCAGGGAATCGCTATCACCCTCCCGGATGCTGCTATCACCCATCCAACGACCTGCAACGTACAGGTAACCGTCGATAATGTTCTTTACTGTTGGGAAAACGCAGCGATCACCCCGGACAAAACGGATGCTGACCACTATCAGGTACAGATCAGCTCCCGTCCAAAGATCAATAACCGCCGCAAATATCCGCGTATAGATCTGACCAACTCCTGCGTCATCACTGTCCCGGAAACCGGACAGGAGTTTACGGGACAGATGGACAATATCAGCGGAAACGGATTTGCCTTCATCACAGACGCTCCATTCTTTGCCACCGCCAAGGGCGAAAGGATCACGATAACACTGGAGCAGTTCGAGCTTACCGATCACAGCACTTTAGAGGGTCGTATCATCCGCTGCTCTGATAATGAAGGTCATTATATCGTCGGCTGTCAGATGCCGGAGGACGATGCTATCCTGACGGAATATGTAAAACAGCATCAATAAAAACAGTTCATAACATTTTGCAGAATTATATGAATTTATAACATCGTAATTACGCTTATCAAAGAATTGCTGAATATCAAAAGAGATTGTGCCCAATAAAGACACAATCTCTTTTGATTATACAGGAAATCACTCTACCTCCAAAAATCCTGCGTACAGTAGATACCATAATCTGCAGAACTGCTATACGCCGCTCCGACTCCGATATACTTGAAATCCGTCAGCATACCTTTTCGGTGTCCGGAGGAACCGATCCAGCCGATCACCATATTGATCGCATCGCCGGCTCCGGCACATATATTCTCTCCGGCTCCCGACCAACTGATACCCTCTGCCGTCAACCGTGCGGAGAATTTCGAGCCATCCAGACTGTTATGCTGGAAATAGTTGTTATTTGCCATATCCTCACTGTGCTTTCTGGCTGCCGTAGTCGTTCTGTCCTCCAGCTTAAATAACGCTTTCCCCATATAGTTGCGGTATGCGTTGGTCATCTCATAGACCTCCTGCTCCGCCGCACGGAGAATCTCATCGGTAAATGTCATATATGTGCGGTACATCATGGAATACTTGGTGCATTCTCCGGAAAATGCGTACATTCCATAGATGGATTTGTCTCCTCCATCAAAGTAATCACTGAATGCATAAATATATGCGTTATCTGTCAGCTTGTAATATGCCTCCGTTCCGACTCTTGCCTCACTCTTGCTGCTGTCCAGAGCATCAAACTCGTAGGTTCCCGGCTCGGTCCAGCCCGCATCGATCATCGACTGTGCCGATGCGCCCTGCTGTATCAGCTTCGTCTGCTGAATTGTCTCATTATCATCGGCGCTTATCACTGCATCATAGGCTGTGAAGTTTTTCGCGATCGTAAAGTAAGAAACGACCTTTTCGCCCTTAACGCCGACAATCAGATACGGTTCTGTCTGGCTGTTGCCGTTATAAATGTATCCGTACAGGCTCTTCTGTGGCAGCGGATCTATACGTTCCGGCTCACCCCACTCCGCTTTCAAAGCAGTTATACTCTCTCCAATATATACAGACTTCTTCGCAAAGGAAAGCTGCGTTGTCTTCATTGTCGCAACCGGCGTTGCTGTTGGAACAGTAGTTGGTTTGACTGTCGGTTTGGTCGTCGGCTTGACCGTTGGTGCTGCTGTCTCTGTTGGCAGCGGTGTTTCGCTCGGCTTGATCGTTGGGTTAGCCGTTGGCTTGACTGTCGATGTTACTGTCGGTTTCGCCGTTACAGTTGGAGTTATCGTCGGTTTTACTGTCGGTTTGGTCGTCGGCTTGACCGTTGGTGCCACTGTCGGTTTTACCGTCGCGGTCGGGATGACAGTTGGTGTTATTGCCGGCTTGACTGTCGGTGCCAACGTTGGTATCGGAGTCTCTGTCGGCGCATCTGCCGTGCCTACAGCTGCCGTCGGTTTTACGGTTGGCTTCGCTGTTGGCGGAATGGTCACAATGATCGTTGGTTGTCCGGTTGGGGCAACCGTCGAAAATGGTATCTCCGTTTCACCCGGCTCCGGTGCCGTTGTAGGATCCGGCGTCACCGTCGACTGTGAAGTCTGCGTTGGCACCGGAGTCTGACTTGGCTCTGGTGTAACTGTTGGTGTCAGAGTCTGACTTGGCTGCGGTGTCGGGTTTGGCGTCGGCGTTTCAGCCGGTACCGCTGTGACGCTTGGCGGCGGTGTTGTCGTCGGCACTGACGTCACCGGCGGCTGCGGAGCCATCGTCGGCACAGTGGTCTGATCCGGCAGCGATGATTCGATCGGTTTCGTACTGTCCTGAGGATCATTCTGTCCCATATTTCTGACAGTAACACGGATCACACATTTCTTCATGTGCGCCGCTTTCAATATGAGCTTAGTCTTGCCGCTCTTCTTTCCGGTAATGCGGATTTTCTTTTTCATCACCTTTACGGCAATAATCTTTTTGCCGGACACTTTTGCTTTCACTTTCCGGCTGCCGGTATTCTTCACTTTGACAGTAACCTGCCCTCCTCCGGCAACGGTTACTTTTGTCTTTGAAACCTTGATCTTTGTTGCTGCAGCGGCTCCCTCCGGTTGAAGCGGTGAGAGCACCGAAGCCGCAAAAAGACCTGCTGCCAGCAAGCCGGCAATGATTCGTTTTCCATTTTTCTTTTTCATTCGCAAGCTCCTCCTTTGGAGTTGTTATGTTGTAAATTCATACGCTTCGGCAAAAGGTTCGAAAAAGCTCCGCTTTTTCTCACTCGCGGGCGCGACAGATGCGAAACATCTGGATTTTGGAGTTATTATACCACAAATTAACCCTCTTGCGAAGAAAAATACTATTTCAGCCGCATAGAATGTGAGGAGCCAACCTCCATTTTTACCTGTCCCAAAACACGGACACTGTCTCCATTATTCAACTGATGCAATGCCTTGCCATTCTGCCGCAGTACAATACGCTCTGCTGCGTGACTGTCTATCGTGTAGCTTCCATCCTCCGGATGATAACTGATCTGACAATTATGATCAGCAATGTGACCGGCTGCTTTCAGGCTGCCCGTCTCAATCCCACGCATCGCCTCAGGTGTCGTCCCAATCGTCACGCGCGAAGATGCCTCGCTCCTCAAATTCCATTGAAATCCCTGATAAATCCCTGTGCCATCACAAACATTTCCAACTGCAGCAGCTGCCTTTGGCTGAGCTTCTTTTTTCTTTTCGTCTTTGGATTGATCCTTCTTTTCTTTATTTTTCTTATCGTTTGAATCCTTTTTGCTCCTTTTCCGGCCGGACTTCTTTCGCTTGCCTCGCTTATGGCGGTGTTTCCTTCTGCCACTTCGACCGTCATCTCCAGAATCATTTCTTCGGCTGCGGTCACGCTCTTTCCGGTCAGGCTCCCGATAACCTCCGGTCAGCCACCCAAATAAGATAAACACAAGTGCCACCACATGAAGCACCGCAAACAGATACACTCCCGTCAGAAAATACGGGTGCAGCGCAGGAAATCCAAGCAGCGCCACTGCAAGCTCCAACACTGTAAGCAGCGTTAAAAATGTTGGCACGACCATAGTCTTTGATCCCTCTGCCAGAAACAGCATGCACATAGCAAGAAGACAGAACAGTACCGGCAGGCCTGCTGCCACACCTCCGGCGATAAGCAGATCGGAGGCTCCTGCATCATCAGCATAATGAAGCCCCTCCTTCACATCCCCCCAGGAAAACGGTGCTTTCATAATATGATCATCCGGCACACTTCCCTGCTGTATATATGTGTAAGCGGCACTGCCTCCCGCTTTCAGCACGTCCAGACCCGACAGGGTCATGTCCTGCCCGGCTGCCTGAAAACTGCAGAACGGCAGGAGCAGGGACAGCAGTGCAAAAAGAAGTGCAAGTGCCGCTATATTTTTCATAAAACGTCCATACGCTCTCATTATAAATCTCCCCTTTCCTGTATGTTTCATTGAATTATATGCCTCATACACGGGGATATCAATGTCAAAATTATGATATTTTTATGACATCGCATTTCGCCCTCCACGCATTGATCTCTGCATCCAGATATACGCTCCCACACAGATCACAATCGACAAAATAGAGCCTGCCGGTGCCGCAAATCCCATCGGAAACAGATTATGCGGATACATTTTCGAGGCAAGGTAAGAACCCGGAATACGCAGCAACAAAATTGACAAAATATTGTGGATAAATCCAATATATGATTTTCCGTATGCACAGAAATATCCGGTAAAACAGAAATGAATTCCCGCAAAAATACAGTCAATAATATACGAGCTGATATACTGGCTTCCCAACAGGATCACTGCCGCATCCGTTGTGAAAATACCAACTGTCTGCTTTGAGAAAAGTTCGATCAGAATGGTCATGACGATCCCATAACTGCCGGTGATCAGAATCGCATAGTAAAGAAGCTTTCTCGCCCGGTCATGCCTTCCTGCACCGATATTCTGTGCAGATAATGCAGGCACCGTTGCCAGCATGGAGGATGGCACGATAAAGATCATACCGATCAGTTTTTCCACAACACCGACTGCCGCTGCATCATTCAGCCCACGATGGTTGGCGATCACACTGATCACAATAAATGCGACCTGAATACAGCCGTCCTGCACGGCAACCGGAATACCGATCTTTAAGATCTGACCCAGAACATCTCTCTTCACCCGAAGCTCCTTCTTCGTCAGATGGATTCCCGTTTCCTTGCGGCGGATCGCAATCAGAGATATGATCACACTGATCGTCTGTGCCAGAGTTGTTCCCAGTGCAGCACCGATCGGTCCCATTCCAAGACCTCCGATAAACACATAATCTAACACAATATTGGCAACGCAGGCAATCGCAATGAAATACATCGGACTTTGGGAATCGCCAAGTCCGCGGAAGATCGCACTGATCACATTGTATGCAGTGATAAACGGTATCCCCAGGAAACAGACGAACAGATACTGTCTCGTTCCGGCAACTGCCTCTGCCGGGATCCCGATCAGGGTAACGATCGGATTTACCAGAAATACAAGAACCGCCATGACCACAACCGACATTCCCATGAAAAATGTCACCGTGTTGCCGATCGAAGCCGAAGCCGCATCAAGCTTCCCTGCTCCGACACTTTTGCCGATCGTCACCGTTGTTCCCATCGCCAGTCCGACAATGATCACCGTCAGCATATGCATAACCTGTCCACCGTTGGAAACAGCAGTAATCCCGTCCACACCGTCGAACTGACCGATAATAAACAGATCTGCCATTCCATACAGCGTCTGCAAAAAATAAGACAGCAGATAAGGCAGCGCAAAATATGCGATCGTTTTCCCGATATTGCCGGTCGTCAAATTTCTTTCCATCTTTGGTACCGTACCTTTCTATCAAAATCCACATCATCAAGATTAAACTTTATAACAGATGTAAAGTCAAGGTGTCCAAATCTGTAAAGATAACATCCTCTATAGTGCCCTGAAACGCCAAATGGCGTAAAATGACATTTTTAGCAGTTATTCGAGCACTTTTAAAAGACATTTTTGTTGCGTTCCATCCCCAGCATACTCTTCGCCAGCCAGAAGAAGAACACCAGCACCAGTATCGGGATGACGCAGGAGGTGACTAACATCACCGCCAGAACTTCAATAAACTGATTGATCACGTTTTCGACCTTGTCCGTAATATCGGACACACCGTTTTTAATGCCGGAAATGATGCCTGACAGTACTCCGCTGTTATCGCTGCTGTCACTGTCCTGCTGTCCGTCACTGCTGTTCTGGATATCCTTCGTTGCTTCCTTGGCAGCATCCACCGTATCCCGGATAGAAGACTGATACGTATGCTCGATCAGATCAGACACCTTGACGCTGGCAGGAATAACCAGAACGATTGCAATAGCAAATAACGCAAACTTTCTTGCCAGCTTTTTCCATGCATCCTTTGCAATTGCCGTTCCCGCCGAATAAAGGACACAGGCAATCGGGATCAGCATGACAAACGAAGCATAGCCGGTCACTGTGACCAGATATTTCTCAACATAGATCGCACAGAGAACGATCAGGAAATAGGTACTCATATCCGCCAGCTTTTCTGCGATCGGGGTTGCCGTGTCTCCCGGAAGCAGCGTGATTGCCGCAGACGCCGCCGTTGATGCTGCCGTCAACTCCAGAACCGTTGCCTTTTTGTCGTCAAGTGCCGTGATCGTTTTCTCATGAAAGTCTGCCGATGCTGCAAACCTTGACACGACCAGTGCTGAGATCAGTGCCAGCACAAGCGGCAGAATGATCCCGACCCACCGTTTTGTATTTTCATTCCATGTAGTATTCACCCGGTTTTCTCCTCTCTGATGTTTTCCTTTACCTTACCATATAAGCATCCGATACTCAAGATAAAACTGCCGGAGACACCACAAACAACGGCATGGATCCCCGACAGTTCTATCATTAAGATTATTATTTTCTCAAGCTTCGCACATTGATTATGGGTGCAGTTATATATTTATGTGAAGCTTATTAAGCAAAGCCCTGTTTCCAATCGAAGCTATATTTTAATTTCTGTTCTATGCTTTGATTTTTGCTGTTGAACAACCTCCCTTTTTCTTAAGCCATTTTGTATATGACTTTTTCTGTGTTTTCGGAACACGGATCGCTGCATTCTTACGGATGCCCTTAAATGCATTCTTTCCGATGGATTTTGCTGTGAGCTTCTCTGTTTTGATCGTGATCTGCTTCAGCTTTTTACAGCTTCGGAAGGCATCCTTTCCAATGGTTTCCACATTCTTACCAATGGTTATTTTTGTCAGCTTTTTGCAGTTTCGGAACGCTCCTGCACTAAGAGCTGTGACCTTATAGGTTACTTTGGAATACGTGATCGTATCCGGAATCACAACGCTTCCCTTGATATTCTTTTTCGCCTTAACACAAGAAACCTGATCGGTTGCAGTTACACGGTAAGTCACGCCCTTCACCATAAAGAACATGCCGATTGCTGCCTTTCCATCATCCTTTCCTGCTTGTGTCCCGTCTGCTGATGCTCCATCTTTTCCGGTGGCGGACGCATTATTCGGTTTTGACGATGCCTGTGTGCCATCCGGGCTGCCGGGGCTTTGTGGTATGTCCGGTTTTCCAGACACCTGCGGTACATTCGGACTGCCGGAGTTATGTGGCGTGTCCGGTTTATCGGATACCTGCGGCACATCCGGACTGCCGGAAATCTGTGGTGTATCTGGCTTATTCGTCGGAATCACAGGACTTTGCGTTGGATCCTGCGGCTTTCCGGAGACAACCGGTGAACTGCTTTCTCCCGGACTCTGTGTTGGGGCTGCTGATTCTGCCGGCTTCTCACTTGCCGACGGATCTTCAAATACAGCAGTTACCTGAATGTCGTCCGTCAAGGCTGTTTTCAGCATTCCATTTACAAATGTGATTCCCTGAACATACTCCGCATCTTTGCCATTGACCTTCCATCCTTTCAGATTCCAGCCCTGAGCCGGAACTGCTTTAAAATAAAGTTTTGAATCCTCCGCATAAGACCCGCCGTTTGCGATTGCTGTACCTTTTTCGGTGGATGCGTTGACAATGCCGCTGCCATCTGCGCCGTACTGTACCAGATAGCTTCCGGTCTTATTGCCGGTGTAACTAAGTGTACTGTTTATCGTACACACCTCGTATTTTGCAAGCAGCTCATTCACTTCCGCTGTCTCTGCATCCTCCTTAATTCCGGTATAAATACTGTAATCTGCCGCATATGGCTTTCCTTTGCTGTCCTTGCCAATTTCCTGCTCATTGGCACCGGCAGTAAACAGAGCTCTGGCGGCGTCTTCATCTCCGGCAGACAAGCCCCGGAATTTTAACTGCGCAGCTGCAAACTGATATTGGTAATCTGTCGTTTTGCTGACATCCACCGTAACCGGATCAACCGTTACATATAGCTGTGCCTTCTCGATCTGTACCTCCCGGGAACATTCATAAGTCACGCCATCCTTTGTTATCGACGCTTCCAAAATATACTCGCCCGGCAGCTCGTTAACCGCCCATTTGCCGTTTTCCACGGTGATCGCAGTGCGCTTCCGATCCTTTTTGCCTACCAATGTAAAGGAGGCCGCTTCCGTAACATCCTCTACCTGATCCGTCTTGGCAAGACTCATCTGAAGCGAAATTTCCTCTCCGTAAACCGGCGTATTCTCCAGCTCTACTCCCGGCAATGTCTTTTTCTTGGAATTATATGCTGTAAAATACTGCGGATTCTCCGCCGCTGCACCATAATACTCCTCATCTCCCTGATATTTTACCGTTAATTTATAGTAGCCAGTTCCAAACGGCGTCCACTTTCCTGAAGCACACCCATTTGTAACAGTAAGCGCTGTATTTTCTGTTTCTCCTGTCGTCAGATTCATGATTTCGCAGACCGCTTCCCCGTTTAACGGCTCCTCCTCTTCAGAGACAATCTGTGCAGACAGCGTCTGCTCCTCGCCTCCCACCGGCTGTGTATGGGTGATTGTCTTCCGACCGGAAGCAAGCCCATAAACATATTCGTCATCATATGGAACCGTGCTCTCATAATCATCTGCGGTAAGTTCCCTATACTTTAAATGGTTAAAATTCTCTTCCGTTATCTCCACCGTCAGATCCATATTCGGAGACAGCGTATCGGTCTCAGGATCATTTTCACGGCTGCGGACAGAACCTTTGTCAGACAGATAATTTTTCAACTTTGTACGGGTTGCATCGTCCTTAAAAATTCTCAGGAAAAGATAGTGAAACGATCCGGACTGTGCTGCATTTACAATTTGATCCACCGTCGCTTTGTAATTGCTGTCGGAGGCACTTCCTTCCAATTCTTCCAGAATAACCGCATCCTCTGTAATTTTTTTACCTACAGTCACAGAATAATTGCCTGTGTACTCCCCAAAATATTTCACATTGCCCTTCAGCTCTGCCACCTGCAAATTACCATTTGTCACCTTGACCGTCAACTTCAACGGCTCGTAGCTTCGCGTCTCTTCTTCCTTCTGCACCTTTTCCACATCAGCTGCACGACCGCTTGTTTTCTCCAACGGATCCATTCTGACAACCGATGCAAGACGCTGTTTTAAAGTAAGAGCCGCCGGTTCGCTGTCGATCTCGATCGTTTTGCCGTAAAACTGAGAAACAACGCATCGATACTGCCATCCGTCCATATCCGCAGTCACATCCGGCACCGCAAGATCCATACTGTCTGCACCGTCAATGTCCTCCCACACTGCACCTGCTCCCTGTCTGCACTGCCACTGATACCGCACAGAACCATTGCTTCCCTTTACCGGTGTCGCGTAAATCGAAAATTCTGCTTTCCCGCCTTCCACAACCGCCGTATCCTCCGGCTGCAGTTCAATTGTCGGTGTATCTGTTCCGGCAGCGTATTTGGTTCTTCCATACACCGGAAGGCTGGATGCACTTGTCTCCATATAACCGACACTCTGCATCGTAAAACGGTATGTCTTTCCCGGCTGAAGCAGACCGTTACCGATCGTATAACCGGATCGGGCGGAAGAAACTTCTGCAATCGGCGTTTCTTCCTCATTATCCTCCAACAGGCAGATGCGATAGCGCACTCCCTTACGGTTGCTGTGTGTCCAGCTCAAGGTCAGGGAATCCGCTGTGGCATCCGTCACTGTAATGTCAGATGGCAGTGCCGGTGGTGCCTCCTGTCCCTTCACAAGATAGCCAAGCACCTTTGTCCGTTGTCCGTTTAACATCGTATCCCATGTTCCGAATCGCCACATGAAGGAATAGGACTGCTCTACATTCGCAGGAATACCGGCAACCGTTCCGGAATATTCCGCTCCGTTATAATTCGTCCATGTCACGCTGCCGTTTGCCTCGGCACCCGCACTGACACCGGTCTTAACACCGCCTTCCTCTGTCACAAGATGTGTCTCCACACTGGTTCCCCAGGTCACGGTATCCGAATTTTCACTTTCCACTTCAATTCCCTGTGTGATAGAATTGCCTCCCCTGCTGACTCTAACGAAATTATCCTTTGCACCGGATACATCATCAACGACCTTTCCTCCATCGAAAGAGGCTCCGATCGCAGCCCGGTAGGAAAACGGATCGCCCGGCGTGTTCGTCAGAACATTTCCGCGGATCTTGTCAAATTCACCGTTTTCCTTCGCAACACGGTCATATTCTGTCACTGTAAGCATGGTCATACGCGGTGTCTGAGGCACGGAAACATAATAATCCTTCCAGCTTCCCGCAATCTGCTGTCCGCACTCATATCCCTGCTCCAGTGCCTTGTCGATTGCCTGAAGCCGGCTGTATGCATTGTTATATCTGTTTGCAGCAACGGAAACCCGGTTGGCAAGCGCTGCTTTCTTAAATCGATAGGATATTCCTTTCTTCTGCTTGATCTCTGCATATTCCTGTTCTGCCGTCTCGTAACTGCTCTTATATTGTTCAAGCTGCTTTTTCAGCCCATTGTAGCGGCTCTGTGTCGGCAGCTTAAATCCCGGCACATAACTTTTATACACATACCTTGTGTATGGCGTCATCGACAGCACCACACTGTCATCCGTACTGTCTGCCTCGTAAGAAGTAGAATAGCTCTTCCCGTTCGTAAATTCCTTTGCATAGCCGGCACTGACGCTCGCCTCCACTTCAAAATCAATTCCTACGACATCGTAAAATCCGAGAATACTGACATCCTCCTCATATCCTGTGATCACCCCGGCTGATACCGAAAACTCGGCTGAATTTGTGGTGGAGGAGCCTGTCGTTTTGCCGTATGCCGTAGAGCCATTGGTGCTGTAATTGCCGTCCGTAGATTCCAGATCCGAGAAATACGGTGCCGCCTGAAGCACGGCAACAACATTCGGATCACTGAAATAACTCTCCTTATGATCAAACTTAACGATCATGCCGTCCTCATCATAATCAACTGCCGCCAAACTCAGATAGATATCTCCCCAGCCCGAAGCCTGTGTAAAACGCGCGTATCCGGCGGTATCCTCCGCTCCGACTGCCTTCCGGCTGAGTGCAGAAAGCCCCCATGACACCATACTGTCGCTCTTGACACCACAGCTCATGATTACCTGCTCCATGCCATATGGGTTTCCATTAAAATTGCCCTTGACAACCTTGCTGAGCCAGCACTTCGTTGTATCACTGTCCTTATCGATCGGCAGCTTCATATTTCCGTTATCGTCCGTCCACTGATACTGATACGCCTCTGCGAGTCCGCCGGAAGCATTTGCTTCATCCGGCACAACATAATCAGACGAGCCGCCATTATACTGACATCGAAACATCTCCTTTTCAGATGCACCCGCACTGAAGTTCCAACAACTGCCCTCCACGAACAAAGTATCTCCATACCCTGTCCCCCGGGAAGCAAAGCATGCGACCGCTGCCGGTTCCTGTCTGACATCCGACCCCCTCATTCCTTCATAAAGCTCCTGATTGGCTGCCGGCTGGCATAAAAGATACGGAATACCGCCATGCAACAGCTTATAACATCCCTTTTCCTGATCAAAGCCAAGCTGCACAACTGCCTGCTTACTCTTGACTACCGACTGACCCACACCGTCATCTCCATCCGGAACGTAACCGGCAACAACAAGCTCCTGCATCGAATCATTATCCATATCGCCTACATCCAGACCAACAAACTGCATGGTCTGCAGAACGGTATCCTTTTTCTCCTGAATTCCATATTCCTCTCCGGTAAATGCCAGACGGCGTCCATACTGTTCCTCCATACTGTCCGTTTTCATGGACAGTACTGACAGATACGATCCCATTTTCTTCCACTCTTTCGCCTTTTTCGTATTTGCGGGAATAAATCTGGCATTCGGAAAATAAGCATGACTAAAAGACGTTGCAAGCTCTTCCTTTCCATCCCCGTCAAAATCATAGACTGCCAGACTTGTAATAAAAGGAGTTTTTGAATCGTCAAGCGTCTTGCCGGGTTGCGTCCCCTCCAGATCTGCCAGGTATACCGTTGATCTCTTTTCAAAGGTTTTGGTCGAGGATTCCGTATTGATATCATAGATATCCACATGAGAAGCATTCACTCCATTTCGTGCATCCGTAACCGGAACATAAACTGCTGCCTCATCCTTTCCATCTCCGTCAAAATCACCGCCGCAGACCGTGAGATAAGACCTCGTCTCATGTTCCTTCATAGTGGATACACAGGTGTTGCTTTTTGTCAGATTGACCGCCGTTCCCACCGGCTCATTTGTCTTTGCACTAAGCAGATACAGGTTTAATTCATCCGAGTCTGCTGCCTTCTGCGCAACACACACCTTGTAGTCCTGATAACCGCTCCCGGAGGCATCCAGAGCCGTATATTCCTTGGCTCCGGTCGCTACGGAATCAAACGTTGTCTTTACTGCCTTTCTCTGCTTGCTCTTCAAAAGAGCTCCTGTCTGATCTTCGGAATTTTGATACGTTCCCTGATACCAGCCAAGATTGAGTCCCGTTCCATCTGTCAGATCTGCTGAGTCTGTCTGGCTCCTGTTATAGTTTCCATTGACCAAAGACTTTTTTAGAATCGCCTGACTCAATGACGATACCTTTCCCTCGACAAACAGCTCCATCTGCGGATTCAGGTTCTGATAATCGTCCTTTCCCGCCGTATATGGATTCTGCTCGGAATCCTCTGTCTCCTGTGTTGTATCAAAGGCAAGCTTGTCATAAATACTTTTCTCTGCCTGTCCGTTTTCCTTCAGGCTGCTTGCGCCCGCCCTCTTTACAATACTTTGTGCCGGGAGCCCCGATACCAGCATAGAGCCTGCCAGCATCACGGACACCCATTTTTTCCATTTTCTCATAAGCTCCTCCTTGTTTCTCCTTTCATGATTGCACTCAATTATAACAAAGCACTTCCGAAAAGTACACTAGCCAAACGGCTAAAATAGCGACAAAAAAGAAGCTCTTTGATGCTTCCTCCCTCATCCGCAAAAGATACTTTGGATCCATTCAAAAAGGCAGACGCACAAACGCCTGCCTTATATATGCTGCCGGACTGCAAAAGCTGCTTAACAACAAAGCAATCGACAACATCGTTTCTATTAAAATTAAATGATTATTTCGTACCAAAGATACGATCACCGGCATCACCAAGACCCGGACAGATATATGCATCCTCGTTAAGCTGTCTGTCAAGATGACCAACATAGATCTGCACATCCGGATGTGCCTTATGAAGCTTCTCAAGCCCCTCCGGCGCAGCAATGATACACATAAACTTGATATTCCTGCCGCCGTGCTTCTTGATCTGATCGATCGCATCAATAGCAGAACCGCCGGTTGCCAACATCGGATCACAGACAACGATCAGTCTCTCCTCGATCGGATTTGGCAGCTTACAATAATATTCCTGTGGCTGATGTGTCTCCTCATCACGGTACATTCCAATGTGACCAACCTTTGCATTCGGAACCAGAGCAAGGATACCGGAAACCATACCAAGTCCGGCACGAAGGATCGGTACGACTGCCAGCTTACGTCCGGAGATCATCGGTGTCATGCACTTCTCGATCGGAGTCTCAATCTCTACATCCTCCACCGGAAGATCAGAAAGTGCCTCAAATCCCTCCAGCATCGCGATCTCATCGACAAGCTTACGGAACTCGTTTGTCCCGGTCGCCTTATCACGGAGCAGGGAAATTTTATGCTGAATTAACGGATGTTCAAAAATTACAATATTATCGGATTTAATCATGTTACGCGTCCTTTCTTTCGGATATCTGCTATTATCTCCAATGCAGTTCTCTTATAGTCTTTTATTATTTATTTTCTTCAGTTTCTTCTGTCTCTCTATCACTGTTCATCACATAAACACCACGGCTTCTGTCTCCCTCCGGATGCTTTCCGAAGCTGTAATCATTGCCCGGAAGGATCGCATTGAGAAGGATACCTGCGATCGCTGCAACAGCCAGTGCTGTCAGTGTAATGGAAGTACCTGCCACACGGAAGGTAAGACCATCGGAAAAACCAAGACCGCAGACAAAGATCACGCCTGCGATAATGAGGTTCCTTGACTTTGTCAGATCAACTCTGTTCTCAACCACATTTCTTACACCGATTGCAGAGATCATACCATAAAGCATGAAGGACACGCCTCCGATGATCGCTGACGGCATTGTTGAAATGATTGCGGAAAACTTCGGAATAAAGGAAAGAATAACAGCAAATACTGCTGCGATCCGGATCACTCTCGGATCATAGACCTTGGAAAGTTCAAGTACACCGGTATTCTCTCCGTATGTTGTATTGGCAGGACCTCCAATGAGACCGGCAAATGCAGTTGCAATACCGTCACCCATCAGTGTACGGTGAAGACCCGGATCCTCAATGTAATTCTTACCTACGGTTGCGGAAATGGCAGACATATCACCGACATGCTCCATCATGGTTGCGATCGCGATCGGTGCCATAACAAGGATAGCGGTCACATCAAACTTGCAGATCTGGAACGGTGGAAGTCCAACCCAGCTTGCAGTAGAAACGGAAGCGAAATTCAGGATTGCAGAACCGTCCGGATTCGTCACTCCGCAGGCATTTAAGATCAATGCAAATGCATAGGAGATCAGAACACCCATCAGGATCGGGATGATCTTAAACATACCCTTGCCCCAGATATTGAAAATAATGATCACTGCCAGTGCCACAAAGGCGATCAGCCAGTTGCCGGACGCATTGCTTACGGCACTTGGTGCCAGGGAAAGTCCGATACAGATAATGATCGGTCCGGTTACAACCGGCGGAAGGAACTTCATAACGCGATTGACACCAACCAGCTTAAAGATCAGTGCAACGACCAGATACAAAAGACCTGCAACCACAATACCGCCACAGGCATATGCAACCTTATCGTTGGCAGCCATATCGGCATACATGCCGCTCTTCAGATTCGCTACCGTGTAGAAACCACCAAGGAATGCAAAAGAAGATCCTAAGAATGCGGGTACCTTAAATTTAGAACAAAGATGGAATATCAGTGTACCAAATCCGGCACAGAATAAAGTAACAGAAACCGTAAGTCCTCTTGACAGCGGCTCTCCACAGGCTTCCTGGAAATAACCTGCCACAAGGATCGGTACAAGAATTGTTGCGCCAAACATGGCGAACATGTGCTGGATTCCCAAAATAAGCATTTTAGGAACCCCTAGTTTACGAGCATCGTAGATTGGTTCGTTTGAGTTTTTCATAGTAATTGCCGTACCCCTTATCTTAAATTTTTTCTAAAGAATATAGTACCATTTCAATATAAAGATAGCAAGTAAAATACAGGAGCAATTCCGTTAAAATTACGAAGATCTTGTTCCGGCTTATCCTGATCGACGGCAGGTAAATAATGACATTATACTGCTGCGGCTTGACATAAGTACGAAATCGGACTATAATACATTATTGAGTACGAAATCAGACTTACATTATAGCAAGATACCTTTTAACCCCAACACCATTTTATATACACATAAAAACAACGAAAGGATGATGATAATGAAAACACCCGCAAAACCTCATATGAGTGACGTTCAGATAGAATATAACCATCTCTACAAGGAGTTCGATGACATCTATCATGATGCCGCACTCAATGCGTCACTCTCAGACAGTGCGTTTGATATCTTATACGGCATTTTCGAGCTTGGTGACGGCTGCCTGCAGCGTGACATCTGCAGGACCTCCTGCATTCCCAAACAGACGATCAACTCCGCCATCCGCAAAATGGAAGCAAATGGCTGGATTGAATTAAAACCGGGCAAGGGAAGAAGCATGCAGATTTTTCTAACCGACACCGGAAGGCAGATCCAGCAGGAGAAGATCTATCCGGTCATTCAGGCAGAAAACAACGCTTTGTCCGTACTGTCACCGGAGGAATGGGATCAGCTGATCCTGTTCCATCAGAAATATGCAGCTGCACTGCGCAGTGAATTTATGAAGCTTCACAGAAAGGAATCACAATGAAAATACAATTATCCGAACATTTTACATTTAAAAAGCTGTTACGTTTTGTGTACCCATCCGTCATCATGATGATCTTCACTTCGATCTATGTCGTTGTCGATGGGTTATTTGTCTCCAATTATGTCGGCAAAACAGCGTTTGCGGCGATCAATCTGATCTCACCGTTTATTATGGCAATGTCCGCACTCGGCTTTATGATGGGTACCGGAGGAAGTGCCATTGTCGCCAAGACACTCGGCGAGGGTAAGAAGGAGAAAGCCGGCGAATATTTTTCCATGCTGGTGTACGTCACCCTGATCGGCGGAATCGCTTTAAGCCTTGTCGGAATCGCCCTGACACCGTCCGTCGCAAGACTGCTCGGTGCCAGCGGAGATCTCCTGAAAAATTGTACGATCTACGGTTGTCTCGGCTTTATCACACTGGCCCCGTTCATGCTGCAGAACGCCTTCCAGAGCTTCTTTGTGGCGGCAGAAAAGCCAAAGCTTGGTCTTGCGGTGATCGTCATTGCCGGCGTGACTAATATGATCTTGGACTACCTGTTCATTGCCGTGTTCGGCTGGGGAATTGCCGGTGCTGCGATCGCCACCTCCTGCGGAGAGCTGTTTGGCGGATTCTTCCCGTTGATCTATTTTGCCGGCGGAAGATCCGATATTCTACGTCTTGGAAAGACAAAATTCTACGGCAGAATATTGTTGAAAGCCTGTGCAAACGGTTCCTCCGAGCTGATGACAAATCTTTCCAGCTCTATCGTCGGTTCCCTGTATAATCTGCAATTAATGAAGCTTGCCGGCGAAAACGGTGTCGCCGCCTACGGAACGATCATGTACGCAAACTTTATCTTTGTCGCTGTCTTTTTCGGCTATTCCATCGGTAGTGCGCCGATCATCAGCTACCATTACGGAGCTGCCAACCATGACGAGCTGAAAAATCTGTTCAAAAAAAGCCTGACACTGGTAAGCATCTGCGGCGTTGTCCTGACCGCAGCGGCACAGTTTATTGCGTCACCGATCGCACGGATCTTCGTTGGATACGATCCGGAGCTTTTTGAGATGACACGCTACGGTTTCCGTCTGTTCTGTGTAACCTTCCTGATCAACGGCTTCAATATATTTGGTTCTTCCTTCTTCACGGCGCTGAACAACGGACTGATCTCTGCCGTGATCTCCTTCCTGCGAACCCTGGTGTTTCAGCTTGCCGTGGTATTTATCCTTCCGATTTTCCTCGGCATCACCGGCATCTGGCTGTCCGTTGCCGTTGCAGAGCTTCTGACACTTTTCGTCACCGCGACATTTCTTATTAAAAAGCGCAGTGAATACCATTACGCTTAGAAAATACGGCAAATACCATTACGTCTGAAATCACACCTGAAACCAGGTGTACGATAAATGGGACAGGTAAGAATTTTTTAATATTTTTCAAAACAAAGTGAGTGATTTGAGTATCTTCATGCCAATAGATAAATGAAAGATCTTTCAAGAGATTATAAAGGGGGCAGACAAATGGAAGAACAGGAATTGCTGGACTGTCTGAGCGAAGACGTCTCACTTGGGATCGAGCTTGCGATCAGGCAGTATGGAAAGGCGGTCAAAACAATCTGCCGGTCCATCCTGTCCGGTTACAGCGGGGAAGATATCGAAGAAGCGGTATCCGACACCTTCGTGGGACTCTGGCGGTCCAGAGAAAAAATCAAGCTGACAGACGGTCAGGGACTCAGGGAATATTTATATGGAATTGCAAGGCGCACCGCACTAAATAAACGGCGCACTCTGGCAAAGGAACATCCGACACAGAATATAGATACCGCCGGAGAGCTGGTATCGGGGGAAAATGTGGAGGAGCAGATCGTAAGCCGATCTGAGTACGAAATCTTATACCAGCTGGTCAATTCCATGAAAAGTCCCGACCGCGAAATATTTATTTACCGGTATTTCTATCAACATTCGATCAAGGAGATCGCAGATAAACTGGCACTGAAAGCAAAGACGGTAGAGAACAAACTGAGCAGGGGGAAACACCGTTTGAGACAACAGCTGCTACAATGTGGCGTTGAAGTTGCCTGAAATATCTGATATGGCTTGACTGTCGAATGGTCAGGGGGAAGACCGGACAGTCAGAAAGGAGTGCCTTATGAAAAATATAGAAGATTTATTACAGGAGCTTTCCAGACAGGACATCGGCTCCGAAAGGAAGGAAACAACATTGACAGAGTCCGAAATCAAGAGATTACATGAAAAAACTCTGCAGAAAATAAATGGGGAAATCCATACAAAGACAAACGTAGAAAACAGGAAATCAAAAAAACAAAACAACATCACAACACATCCTTCATTCTGGAGAAGATATTCCAGACCGTTCGCTGCTGCCGCTGCCGCATGCCTTGTCTGCATGGTCGGCGTCACCGCATTTGCCGCTTTCAGCTTTGATGACAGCATCCGAAACTTTTTCAATATCTATGATAATCAGTCACAACAGACTGCCGAGAAGCTGACTACCAATGTCAATGCATCGGATGAATCAAACGGGATCCGGCTGGATCTGACCCAGACCATCGGAGACCATTCCGGTTTCTACGCCGTGATCAACGCTTCCGATCTGAAGGATGTTCCGTACACACTGGAATTTGGCAGCTATGAGCTTGCCATTACCGGAAAGGACGGCACAAGCTATGACTATACTGCCGACACGATAAGCAGCACCTCCGTAGACGAGGGCATTACAAAGTTTCCGATGTTGGTCAGTGGCATCAACAATAACGGCAACGATGTTGACATCAACAACAGCCATATCGCTTTGTCACTCAAAAATATCGGTTACCACAATAATCACGGTAGGTTCGTCACGCTGCAGAAGGGAAGCTGGAAATTAAACTGGACCTTCCAGACCAATGCAGAGCCGGAGCAGATCAATGTGAACAAAGACATCCGTCTCATGGATTCCGAGGGGCATTGGACGAACATTGTCGTATCTCCGCTTTCACTGACCGCACACTACACGATCACGAAGCAGGGAAAGACACATTTCACACAAAAGGAATGGAACAAATACGAAAAGTCAGACCGGCTTACGATTGATTTCACCGATGGCAGCCGTATCGACAGCCGTTTTGAGGATGATGTGACCGAAAGCTGGGGCGATGCTTCAAACGAGGGATACAAACGGATCGGCTTTAACCAGATCATCGATGCAAAAACCATCGCAAGCGTCACCTTCGGCGGTGAGACGATCACGCTCCACCAGACCACGGCAACCGACAAACGGATCCGTATCAGCAGCAAGGCAGCCAAATGCTTTGTGGAGCTGCCCGAAAGTGTTGCCGAGCTGGTAACCCTGAAAGAGAAAAATGCTGTGACCAATCCGGACTTCGGGTGCAGCGAAGCCACTGTTACCTTCATGGCAAAGCGTGGCGGTGCCAAAATGCCGCTTTTTACCATTCACCGTCTCAAGGGTTCCTTTACCGGCGAGAAAATGGAGGAGCTCAATCCGATGATGATTTATGTCGGCTTCCACAACGGATACACCTATACCATTGAATACGGTGAGTGTCAGACAGATGCACAGCTCCGGGAATTTGCGGATATCATGAACAAATATATCGTCAATATCCTGCCGTTTTTCGAGTACGCCGATTAAGAGTTTCCCGCAAACTGCCGATGTTTAACTTGTATGTATTTTATTACGCAAACGAGAAAGGCAGGGATAGACATGAAGGAATTTATCAAGGAATTCAAAGAATTTATCAGCCGTGGAAACGTTATGGACATGGCAGTCGGTATCATTATCGGTGGGGCATTTACCAACATCGTATCCTCTCTTGTAAAGGATATCATCAATCCGATCCTTGGATTGTTTGGCGGCATGAACTTCGACCAGTATCATATAAAGCTGCTCGGACAGGTCACCTTAAATTACGGCAACTTTCTGACCGCTGTATTTAATTTTCTGATCATGGCACTTGTGATCTTCATGATCATCAAGGCAATGAACACCGCATCCGAGAAGCTGATCAAGAAAGAAGAGGCAGAGGAAAAAGTTACCACAAAGGTTTGTCCGTTCTGTAAAAGCGAAGTCGATATCGAGGCAACACGCTGCCCGCACTGCACATCCATGCTGGACGAATAGATCGAAGCTGTATGCGGAGAGCACCTATAAACAGGGGAGTCACACAATTCGTGTGGCTCCCCTGTTGTTACAATACGACTGACTTTCCCGCCGGAGTGACCGCAAGCCCGCCCTGACTCGTCTCCTTGTACTGACACGGCATATTGCGCCCAATCTCATCCATCGCATCAATGACCTGATCCACCGGAATAAACGATGTGATCCCTGCCATCACCATATCACTGCACGAAACCGCATTAACAGCACCGATCACATTTCTCTTCACACACGGAACCTCCACCAGTCCCGCCACCGGATCGCACACCAGACCGAGAAGTCCCTTTAATGCAAGCGCCGTTGCTTCATAAATCTGCTGAAGACTGCCGCCCCGCAGAAAGACAAGAGCTCCTGCCGTCATAGCACTCGCAGAGCCAATCTCTGCCTGACAACCGCCCTGCGCTCCGGCAATCGATGCCCGACTCGCAATGATCTGACCGATCCCCGCTGCCACAAACAGCGCCTTGACGATCTCATCCTCGGGACACTTCTCCAGCTTCTGATAGGTGATCATCACCGCCGGCAGTACACCGCAGGAGCCTGCGGTCGGTGCCGCCACAATGCGCTTCATGCAGGCATTGGACTCTGCCATTTTAAGTGCCCTTTCCATCACCTGTCCCAGAAATGGACCGGACAGTGTCTTTTCGTCACGGTTCCATTTCGCCATAAGCTCCCCCGCACCACCTGTCATCTGACTGGCAGATCTGCGATCCTCATAATTCTCGTCCGCCTGTACCATTGCGCGGTACATGCTCCGCATCATCTCAAACACTTCCTCATGGCTGTTTTGCTTCTCATTGGCCTCCTCTTCCATTACAAGCTCCCAGAACGCCTTATTCTCCGTCTCGCATATTTCCTGCATCTGCTGCAACGATTCATACATAACGCCAATCCTCCATCCTTATAGATTCAAATATGTGACCTTGATCACGCCCTCGAGATGCTCCAGCCATTTGATCGCTTCCAGTGGAATCTCCTGATCGCACTCCAGAACCATCACGGCATTGCCGCCACGCGAATTACGGTAGAGCTGCAATGTTGCAATATTGACCGACTTGTGGCTGAGCATGGATGTCACCTCCGCCACATGCCCCGGCTGATCCAGATTATGAACGATAAGTGTCGGATATTCACCGCACACATTTACTGTCAGACCGTCCACCTCGCAGATACGGATCCTGCCTCCTCCGATGGACGCAGCGATCACCTCAAGTTCACGTCCTCCGGCACCGGTCATATGAATTACCGCCGTGTTGGGATGTGCGTCCTTTAGATCCGCCTGATAAAAAGAAAGCTCCACGCCTTCCTGCTCCGCAATCTCAAGGCTCCTCGGAATCCTCTCATCCTCCGGCTCCCAGCCCATCAATCCGGCAGCCAGCGCACGATCTGTTCCATGCCCCTTTCCGGTAGACCAAAAAGAGCCGTAAAGACCGATCTGCGCCTTCACTACCGGCTCTGCCAATAGCTTCTGACCCACATATCCGATCCTTACAGCCCCTGCTGTGTGCGAACTGCTTGGTCCTACCATTACCGGACCAATAATATCGAAAATATCCATTGTATCCACCAATCCTTCTGTCAATCTATACCTGCTAGTCTGTCCCTTATTGGGATGTACTATAGCATTATTTGATTGGAAATACAAGACAGTTTCCTATGTTAAGCAGAAATATCTTCTTATAATATCTTTATGGTTCGTTCGCTTAATTTTATTAACTCAAACTTCGCACATAAAATATATCACTGCGCCCATACTATTTCTTATGTCCGAAGCCTAATTTGGTTTTTGGCCTTGATTTTTTGAACAACCGTGAGCTGGTGGTATTAAAATTGACGCAGATCAGTAGGATTTCTGAAAAGTCTTTGCTTTGCAAGGCTTTGATAAATACGCATCCGTACGACTGAGCTCCGTAGGTGAGCTCAGCTATTTCGGACGGCACGCTCCCGCTACCACTGCACCACGCAGCGGTACATAA